>JBLMYN010000536.1:0-18344 GCA_050258305.1 Actinomycetota bacterium | reverse complement strand
CTTGCATCTTGAGCACCATAATTGTTGCGTCCTTACCGAGCCACGCTCCAGAATCCAGCCTTTAACCGAATACGGATAAATACCTTATTTTCAGTAAGTTAATCACCAAACTGGCCTCTTTCTCGGCGTGTTATCTCAGGTCTCAACCTTAGGAAATTGTTTTTACCTGTAGGAAAAAACTTTTCCTCGCTCAAATTCCGCAAATCCGGTCAGTTTCGCCTGCCTCAGGCCGTCTGAGACGGCAAGACTCCCCGCTTCTGCTCGACAAAGGCCGCGATGCCAGCAATGGAGCCAAAGTTCTCCGGCAACAAGTCATCGTCGGAAATCTGAATGGCAAACTCCCGTTCAAGAAAAGCGACTATCTCAAGAATGCCGACGGAATCCACAATGCCGCTTTCGAGCAAAGGCACATCCTCAGTGAACTTTCGTTTTTGCGCGAGCGGGAAGCTCTGCAAAACAAATGAGCTGATTGTGGACTTGATGGTTTGCGACTCCAACATTTTGACGGTTTCTCCTGACGTTAAATCCAGCGCCGTACCCGGCGATAACTTGTGTGTTTGCGCTTCAACTCGAACCCTATACTTCAGATGGTGCCGGCAAGCTGCTCCTGTCCCTCAGGCATCTCCCGCGCCATCGCCTTCTGCTCAAGAACCTCATCCAGCAATTTCATCGATTCAGACCATGAGTGCGCGGAAATGACCTGCTGGCGGGCTTCATCTGCCATCCTCGCTCGCCTCTCCGTGTCCTGGAGCAGGCTTATGACCTGCTCCGCGAATTCTTGACTGGTGTTCCCGACGAGCAGGTGCCGTCCTGGTATCGCCTGCACTCCCTTGGCCACTTGAGAGGAAGCAACTACCGGAATCCCCATGGCCATGCATTCCAACACTTTGTTCTGTGTTCCACGCGCGATCGACAAAGGCGCGGTGGCCACAGCAGCATCCGCGACATGGGGCCGCACATCAGGCACGTACCCGGTGACTGAAATCCCTTCCCGATCCTGCAATGCCCGAATCCTTGAGACTGGGTTGGACCCAACGATTCGGAACTTCGCGTCCGGAACCCTGCTGCGAACCAGGGGCCAAACCTTCTCTACG
Source organism: Actinomycetota bacterium (assembly GCA_050258305.1). Taxonomy (GTDB): domain Bacteria; phylum Acidobacteriota; class Terriglobia; order Terriglobales; family Acidobacteriaceae; genus Angelobacter. The sequence continues at coordinate 17,250 of JBLMYN010000536.1, read as the reverse complement.
AAGTCCAGAGTTCCGGCGACGTTGGGGTAATAATCCATTCGCCCCAGGAACACGATGGTGCGCGAATCCTGTCGATGCCCACTGGGAAGGCAGTAGTATTCCGTGTCCACACCGTTGGGAATCACGCGAGAAGGAGTTGAAGCACCCAGCTCTTTGTACGACTCAAGCTCACCCTGCGCCGTAACCGTGCAATAGTCGAACTGCTTGGCCAGTTTCTGCTCAACCCGTAAGAGCTTAAAGGCCTCCACCGCGTACCCGGCCGACCACGGAAACGCGCGATATCTCGCGTAGTCAGACCATTTCCGGGAATCCAGGTCGCCAAAGTCGAGCATTCGGAACGGCGCGGAGATATTCCGCACATATTCAGCTACGAACGCGCAATGCACAATCACGGCATCAAACCGGCGCTGCCGATGCAACTCCTCAATCCTGTTGAGAAGCTTTGCCGAGTGGAAATAATGCGCCGAGGACGGCGTTGACGTGGGAAGAGCGGCCACAGCCTGAATCCAGCGCACTGGACCAGGCAGAACCTCTACCAGCACTTCACTGCAGTGGCGGACCAGATCACTCCCTTGTTGCACCTCTTCGTGCGAGTGCGCAAGCGTGGCCACCGTGACGCGATGCTTCTGGTGGAGATGCCGAATCATCTGAAACGGACGGATCTTACCTCCCCGGTTTGGCGGGTACGGAAAGCGATGGCACACAAAAAGAATATTCATCCCAGCGCCACGCTTTCTGCGGCAACACTGGATTGGGCCGTTCTTCCTGCGTTGTCGATAAAGGTTCTGTGCCAGAGCTCGAAAGTGATGAGCGCCAGCAGATGGTCCGTGTGGTCTGACTTGCGTTCTTCGTGAGCAGCGATGATTCCTGCGACAGTGGCAGGATCGAAAAATCCGCGTTTCCGCAACTGGTCCCCGTTCAGGCAGTCGTCAATAAGTGGCTGCAACTGGTTCCGGAACCAGGACCCGACCGGGGCCCCGAAACCGCGCTTTTTGCGATTGAGAATCTCCGGCGGCAGCCATTTCGCGGCGGCTTTCTTGAAGAGATGTTTAAGGCTGAAGCCATGCACCTTCAGATTTGCCGGCATGCGCGCCGTAAGCTCAATCAGTTCGTAATCCAGCAACGGCGCGCGGCATTCAATGGAGGCCGCCATGGTCATCTTGTCCGTAAGCGCAAGAAGGTCATCCGGCAGTGATGTCTTGATATCCACGTACATGTTGCGATGGAGGCTTTCCGCTGCTGCGCTTCGAGCGAAGTATCGGTCAACCACAAAGTCACTGCGGCCCGCATTCTCTCCCATCAGCTCGGCGCGCATCCCGGGGGAGAACACGGTGATGAAGTCAGCATAGCTGCGGGCGGGATCAAGTTCGGCAGAACGTATGTAGGCGTTGGCCAGACGCGCGTAATTGGCAAGGGCTGAGTGCCGGTCCTGCGGCAGCCTGTTCAGCACAAAGGGAATGACGCGATACCGCATGAATCCAGGCATGCGCCGGTAGTACCGCCCAACGCTCTCGCCCAGGTAGCGGCGATAGCCGCCGAACAGCTCATCTCCACCGACCCCGGAAAGAATCACGGTGACCGATTCGCGGGCCAGGCGCGCAATCAGATATGTAGTAATCAAGGCCGAATCGGCCACTGGCTCATCCATGTGCCAGATCAGTTGCGGCAGCAGTTTGCAGACGTCCGGACGAACCACAATCTCGTGATGATTGGTTCCATAGGCGGTGGCAACCATGCGCGCGAACGGCAGCTCGTCATAATACTTGTCAGGCCCGTCGAACCCGATCGAGTAGGTGTTCACAGGCCGGTCAGAATTCAGTGCCATGGCTGCAACGATGGTGCTGGAATCGATTCCGCCGCTGAGAAAGGCGCCCAACGGCACGTCACTGATCATCTGGGCGCGTACGCATTCCAGCAGCTTTTCCCGAAGCATCTCAGTCCACTCGGCCTCAGGACGCTCATCGATCTGGTTGAAAGACACATCCCAGTACGGCGAGACTGAAATCTTCCCACGCTCCACCACAAGCATCTCGCCGGGCAGCAGCTTTTCAATTCCTTCGAACATGGTCAGCGGTGCGGGTACATATCCCAGGGCGCAGTAATCATGCAGCGCAGGAAGACTCACCCGCCGCGGTATTTGGGGCAATTCGAGAATCGACTTGATTTCTGAGGCGAAAACCAGCCGGTCAGGATCGCGATAGAGATACAAGGGCTTCTCTCCGACGCGGTCACGGGCCAGCACCAGACGCCGATTGGGTTCGTCCCATATGGCCAGCGCGAACATCCCGCGCAGCTTCTTGATGAATTCAAGGCCCTCTTCTTCGTAGAGATGGACGAGGATTTCCGTATCCGAGCCGCAGCGGAATTTGTGGCCGGCACGCTCCAGTTCGCAGCGCAGGTCGCGGAAGTTATAGATCTCACCGTTGCACACCGCCCAAACGCTCTCGTCCTCATTCGCGATTGGTTGATGCCCGCCCTGCAGGTCGATAATGCTCAACCGGCGCATTCCCAGGGCAATGCCGGGCCCCTCGTAGAAGCCCTCATCATCCGGCCCGCGATGAGAGATCACTCTCCCCATCTCGTGCAGAGACGCCTGTTCCGGGTGGCAATTGCCTGTTAAAGAAACGACTCCGTAAATTCCACACATTGATTCAGTCCAACGATTGGGTAGTTCAATATGTGTGCACTGCATTCAAGGTGCCACTCAGGGAACGCATGGGGTACTTTGGGTAAAAGAGTGGTGCCCTTTTTGGCAGAGGACGTGCTGATTCGCTTGTATGTTCATCAGATTATTGACCTTAATGCTCCTCTTACCGGTGCCGCCCCTCTCCGCTGGAAGACTCAATGCTGCGCAGGCCTCATTGCCGAGTGATTTTCGGGCCCGCTGCCACGCTAAAGGCGTGCTTCAGTGCTTTGGCTTTGACTCTCCCGAGGAAGTCGCCTCTCGTGTCCTCCCTGCTGCGGATGGGCGCATCCATGCTGTGCTTGATTCGAGCGTGAAAGCTTCCGGCTCCGCGTCGCTGCGATTCGACGTCATGCCCCGGCTGGGCGCCAACACGTCCGGCTCATTTTCGCTGGAGTTCCCTCAGCAGTTCGGATCAGGGGAAGAGTTCTATGTGCAATGGCGGCAGCGGTTTGACCAGCAGATGGCTACCCACACATTTCGCGGCGGAGAAGGATGGAAGCAGGCCATTCTTGCCGACGGCGGCCGGCCCCTGAGTTCTTCCCGGTCGTGCACGCCTGACGAAGTTGTGCTGCAGAACACTTACCATCGCGGATTTCCCCAGATGTACCACAGTTGCGGCCTCAAAGATTCCCAGTATGAAGGTCTGTCTCCACTCGTACCGCCCTCCGATTTTCTGCTGGAGGACGCGGTCAACTGTCGCTATTCCAATCCAAGAGGGCCGGGCTGCTTCCATTACCGGCCTGATCAATGGATGACCTTCCAGATTCATGTGAAGGTGGGCAAATGGTACGTAAACCAGAGCGGAAACTATCACCGTGACAGCACTGTGGAGCTGTGGGTGGCAGAGGAAAACAAGCCATCAGTGCTCGTGATCAGCATGCCGGATTACGACCTGGTCCGCGATGACGCCTCCGAAAAATACGGCAGGATCTGGTTCTTGCCCTATAACACGAACAAAGACGCGACTGAAAATCACCCGATCGCGCACACCTGGTATGACGACCTGATTGTCTCCAAAAACAGGATTCCCGATCCGGGAGTTGCCACTCCGAATCCACCTGATTCCCTCTCTGCCAGTTACACTTCGCATGGTGTCGATCTCGCATGGCGGAATAACAGCAATGACGCGAGCCGCTTATTGATCGAGCGATGCGCCGGAGCCATCTACGAATGCGAAGCGTCACAGTCGTTTTCACAGATTGGCGTTGCGCCGCCGCACGCGGCGAGTTTTGAAGATAAAAGCGCCGCCAGGACCAGGACATACACCTATCGGGTGCGAGCAAAGAACGGCGCGGGGTTTTCGGCATATTCCAATCCAGCCACCAATGTGCCTCGGCCGCCCAGCGACTTGACCGCCGAAAGCAACGGTGGTGCTGTTCACCTCCGCTGGTCGGACAATTCTTCCGACGAAACCGGGTTCGTCATCGCGAGGTGCCAGGGCAGCAACTGCAACAACTTCACTGATCTTGCCCACGTGGCTCAAAACCAAACCCAATTCAGCCAAAGCGGCCTGGCTCGCGGAGAGACGTACCGTTACCGGGTGCGGTCCGCCAATCCTGCGGGCAGTTGGCTTACGTGGGACAAGGCGGGAGTCGCTTACTCGAACGCAGTCTCGATCATGGTTCGCTGATAGCCCGCCCCGCGGCGGAAGAATCCTTGCACATGTGCATTTGTTTGCACACCCAGGGAAAACACCTTCTGTGAACTCCCATTAAAAATGCACTTAACTGCCATGACAATCAGCAAGTTAGAAGGGATGCGGTTTGGCAGTCACATTGCCAATCAAGGTTTCAGTTTTTCCCAGAGGAGGTCGCCTCGTGTCAGTCAACAACTTAGGCCGGAACACCATCCGGCTGGCTATTGTCGGGTTCGCGCTAATGATTGCGTGCTTCGCGCAAGACAACGCCATGGCGTCCAAGACAGAGCCGGACTCGCCCTCCGCAGCGGACAGCGCCAAAGGCGTGAAAGCCGATGTCAAGGCTTCAAAGCCGGCAGCCGAGCCAAAGTCTGACGATTCGGTTACTTACCGCATTGGGGTGGAAGACGAGCTGGGGATTTCAGTGTGGCACGAACCGGATCTATCAACCACCGCCGTGGTTCGTCCGGATGGCATGATCACGCTGCCGTTGCTCAACGATTTGAAAGTCACCGGCATGACAACGCATGAGCTGCAGGACATGCTCACCGAAAAACTGAAAGATTTCGTGAAGGAGCCGCAGGTAACGGTCATCGTCCGGCAGATTCGCAGCCGGAGAGTGTACTTGTTCGGCGAGGTGGCCCGGCCGGGCACATATCCGCTCAACACCAGCATGACAGTCCTGCAGTTGCTGGCAGAGGCCGGTGGCCCGGGAACCTATGCCAAGCTGGGATCAATCTACGTCATTCGCCAGGAAAACGGAGTGCGTAAGCGACTGGCTTTCCACTACAAGCGGGCGCTCTCCGGCAGGAGCATGTCTGATGACATCCTGCTGCGACCAGGGGACATGGTGGTAGTGCCTTGACCTTCGCTGATCGCCGGAGCAACACGATGATCTCTCTATCAGCAACGCGAAAATGGGTTTTTCTGGGCTGGATCTGCGCCGTTTGTCTGACAGCAGGAATGGCCCATGCCCAGACGCCTACACCAACGCCAACCCCGGCCGCACAAGACACAGGGGCTGCGACAAAAGGCAAGACTGATGGTGGCGTTCTCCCGCAAGATACACGTCTCGCCACCCCAGCCACGGCAACGCAACCGGACGACTCCCAGAACAGCCAGGTCTCAGATGAGGTTCTTCAGACCACTTCTCCTCCAACTGTCGATCACCCTGCTGTCAGGGAACTGGGAGGACACGGAAGATTCTTCAGTGACAATGTCAGCTGGCTCCACTGGGGACCCGTGGGAGTTCGTTCCGCCGAGGCCTTCTACACCTACGCGACTCTGGACCAGCAGGATTCTTCCGCCCATCTGTCCGCCACCACGCTGCAGACCAACATAGCGTACAGCCAGCGTCTGGCGCGCAGCCGGCTGATTTGGCAATACAATCCCCGCGTTCTGATCGTCAACGGCCACGTCTCCAGCCAGACACTGAACCAGGACAGCACGCTGGATATGCTCTTTGCGCCCACGTCGCGCCTTACCTGGGGGATTTCAAACTGGTTAAACTACTACGGCCGCGACAACGGCCTCAACGATCGAACTCTGGATCATAACAATTTCAGCGGCGCCATCTCCAATCCGTTCCTCAACAATGGCGCAAGCACGCTGGTGGACTCTGTGGCCCTTCCGATAAGCTACAATTTTTCGGCCCGCACAACCATCTCCGTTTCGCCATTCTTCGGCTATACCCGAAGTTCAGAACTGGCCGCCCCAAACTCCGGCCTGCCGGACACGCTTACCATCGCATCCCAGGCTGGGGCGAGAACCCAGTTTACGCACGCCGTTTCTCCCCGGCAGTCGCTTGGCTTTTACGCCACATATCAGAGATCGCTGAAGAACAACATAGAAGGACCAGCCTCCTACGAATCCTTCGGAGGCACCTGGACTCGGCGGGTAGGGATGAGCTTCGGATTTGTCGTCGAGGGCGGCGGCTCCCACTCGGTCAGCAACGCGCTGGAATCGTGGACCGGCGTAGGTTCGCTGACCATCACCAAATCCTTCCGTCACAGTTCGCTCGACGCAACATATGGCCGGAACGTCAGTTTTTCCGGTCTTTTCGGCAATGGATACAACGACTACGCCAGGGCCGACTACAACCATCAGTTCGGCCGCAGACTCAGTGCCAGCGCAAGTTTCGGATACCTGACGGGACCGAGCCTGGGCGGAACCGCGACCGGCAAGTACGTGAATGGCAGCGTCAACTACTTTTTGTACTCGAACCTGTCGTGGTTCTTCGGTTACTCGCGGTATATGCAGGGCGGCAATGGGCAGCTCATCGTGGGCGATCAGTCCCAGTTCCAGACGGGGCTGAGCTGGTCACCAAGGCGCAAACCCGCACTCTAAGGCGGACATCAGCTCTTGGCGCAGTGATTCGATTGGACCGGGACATCTGGATGAATGGAGCTACGAAGTGAAAGAAATACCTGAACACACCGGAAGCGATGACGGCGGGATATTGAGTCTGACCGATTATCTGGCAATTGCCCGGCGCAGGCTGTTCGTGATCCTGCTCACCACCATGGCTGTGACGCTGATCGCGGTCGTGGTCGTGAAGCGAATGCCGAACATGTATCGCGCTGAGACTACGATTCTCGTGGACCCGCAGCAGGTACCCAGCAATTACGTGGCATCAACCGTCAGCACGAGCATCAATGATCGCTTATCCACCATTCATCAGGAAGTCACGTCACCTACCCGGCTCAAGCGCGTCATTGAATCCATGCACCTGTTCCCCGAGCTGATGAAAACGGAGAGCGAGCAGGCAGTGATCGCGCAGATGCAAAAGGCCATTACCGTAAAAGTCGATGAGCAGGGCAGCCACGCGATGAGCACCTTCAAGGTCGCATTCGTCGACAAGGATCCCAAAGAAGCTGCTGAGGTTGCGAATAAGCTGGCAGAACTCTTTATCTCTGAAAACCTCAAAGCACGCGAGAAACAATCCTATGGAACGGCAGAGTTTCTTGAGGACGAGCTCAAACGAACTAAGGACCAGCTCGATCAGAAGCAGGCCGAGCTCAATGAGGTTAAATCCAAGTACATGCTTGACCTGCCGGATTCCAAGCAATATCACCTGGAAGCCCTGGCCAATTTGAGGACACAGCTCCAGGCGAGCCAGGATCGGGTGGCTCAGGACCAGCAGCAGAAGGTCTATCTGCAGACGATGGTCGTATCACAACCGCCCACCATCGATTTGGATGCCGCCTCGACCACGGATATGGTCTACGCTCCCCAGATCCAGAAACTGGAGGCCAAGCTCTCGGCGGAAAAGACTCGTTACGGAGAAAAATATCCCGACGTGCGCGCGATCGAGGCCGAAATCAAGGACCTCAAGGCCAAACAGAAAACCGCCATGAAGAGCGGCAGTATTGATGCTCCTCCTGTCATCCATGAATCGGCTGCAAACCGCGCGGCAAGCAGGAACCCGGTGCTGGCGGCGCAGGTACAGAAACTGGATGACGACATCGCGCACGAACAGAAGCAGCAGCAACTCCTGCAGGACCAGATTGCTTTCCATATCAGCAAACTGGAAAGGATTCCAATATTCGAGCAGAAAATTTCGGGCATGATGTGGGATTACGATTCGTTGCGCTCCCACTATTCTGATCTGCAAAGCAAAAAGCTCTCCGCGGATATGTCCAGCGCCCTGGAAACTCACGACAAGGGCGAACGGTTCGTCGTTCTTGATCGCGCTGTAGTTCCCAGCCAGCCTTTCTCGCCCCGGCGCGGCATGGTCAGCATCGCTGCCTTGTTTGCCGGGATGGCTCTGGGACTTGCTTTGGCCGTAATCATCGAGATCACGCAAAACGCCGTGCACTCCAGAGCTGATGTCATCGAACTGCTTGGCGAAACGCCAATACTCGCGGACATCCCAACAATCAACCTCAGCGGAGAAGTGCATCGGCGGCGGCTGCTTGCAGGCGGTGCTTTTGTGGGAACAGCGGCGATGTCAGTGCTTGTCGGCCTGGCGATCTCATACCTGACCAACAAGCCGTGATGTTCCCGCGATGTGGAAGAGAGTAACGGTCGAGCAGTACTCAGATGGCAGAGACGATTATTCAAAACACGACATTCGACAACGGACCCAGGTTGGCTGACGAAACTCCGGCTCCCTTGGTTCGCCCTTATCATCCATCGGACGCGCAGGCATGGGACGAATTCGTTCGCTGCGAATCTTCCGCCAGCTTTTTCCACCTGAGCGGCTGGATGCGCGTAATGGAGCGAACATTCGGGTACCGGGAATGCGCTCTTCTGGCCGAACGCGCCGGGCGGATCACGGGCGTGTTGCCGCTCTTTGAAATCAAGAACTGGGTCCTCGGGCGCTGCCTGATATCAAGCCCGTTCGCAGTCTACGGAGGAATCGCCGCAGCCGACCAGGAAAGCTACTCGGCGCTCCTCCAGTACGTTCAAGGGATGGCCCGGGACCGGCATGTGGAATACCTGGAGCTTCGCAGCCGCGACGGGGAGTTGCAGCCGGGATTCCATGCGAATTCACGCTACGCAACGTTTACCTGCGATCTCAGCAGCGACTCGGAAAGCAATCTCAAGCGCCTTCCCAAAGACACTCGCTACATGATCCGGAAAGGACAGAAACAGGGGCTGACGGTACACCATGGATTAGACCGGCTGACAGATTTTTACCAGCTTTTTACCACCAGCTTGCGCCGGCTGGGTACTCCGTCGTTCCCGAAGCGCCTTCTCAGCAACCTGCTGGCGGAGTTTCCTGGTCAGATAGATTTGCTGATGCTCTATGCAGGCCAGCATGCAGTGAGCGGAGTGTTTACATTTCTGTTTCGCGACACCGTTTTGCCCTACTATGCCGGCGCCAGCCCTGACGCGCCCCGCCTGGCAGCCAACAACCTGATGTATTGGGAACTGATGCAATGGGCCACAGAACGGGACTACCGCTGCTTTGATTTCGGACGCAGCAAGACAGGCACGGGGCCGTATGCATTCAAGTCCCAGTGGAACATGACGGTTTCTCCCCTCAACTACCAGATCCTGTTGGTAGAAAAGAAAACTGTTCCGAACTTCTCCCCGGCCAACCCGCGCTTTGACAGAGCTACGCGTGCATGGAGCCGGTTACCCCTCTGGTTGACCAGAAAAGCCGGTCCTCACATCGTGAAGTGGTTTCCATGAGGATCATGCCGGAATTGAGAACCGTGGATCGCAACGCGTCAGTTGCGCCGGAAACCGCGCCGCGTTTTTCGCGGCCCGCAAAGCCGGGCACGAATTCCCGCGTGCTCAGGGTCCTGCATGTCACCAACAGCATGCGCCTGGGAGGCACCGAGCAGGTTGTGCTCCGCGTGGCCGGCACCCTGAGCGAAGGATTCGAGCACTACGTCTGCTGCATCAGAGATTTCGATGCCGATCTGGTTGGCCGCTGGCTGCGGCCGGAGCAGTTCAGCGCCCTCGATCTTCCTCAGTCTCGGTTCGCATTCTTTGTACCGCGCTTAATGCGGGCGATCCGCGCCTGTAAACCGGATATAGTTCACTCCCGCAACTGGGGAGCAATTGAAGCGGCAATCGCAGCACGGCTCGCGCGGGTTCCTGTAGTGATCCATAGCGAGCACGGGTATGAGGTTGAGTATCTGTCAGAAACGCCGCGCCGCCAGCGCTGGATGCGCCGGCTGGTATGCTCCACGGCGGATGCGTTCTGCACGGTGAGCCGCGAACTGCGCGATTATCACGCTGAACAGGCGGGCGTGCTGCCGGAGCGGATACGGGTCATCTACAACGGCGTCGACACCGCTCGCTTTACGCCGAACCAGTCCGTTCGAGCACATGTTCGCGCCACGCTGGGGATTGCCCCGGACGACTTTGTTATAGGCGCCGTCGGACGCATGGTTCCCATCAAGGACTATCCGACCCTGGTCCGAGCGGCCGGCATGTTAGAGGCAAAAGTCCCCAATTTGAAGCTGCTCCTGGTTGGCGACGGGCCGGAGTTCAACCGGATCAACGATCTAACCCGAAGTATTCCGGAACTCCACGGTCATGTCATTCCCGCGGGCCGCAGCAGTGATGTGCCCGGATTGCTCGCTGCCATGGACGTTTTCGTTCAGACATCGTTGCGTGAGGGGATGTCCAACACGCTCTTGGAAGCAATGGCAACCGGACTGCCTGCAGTCGTAACGCGGGTTGGCGGCAATCCTGAGGTGGTGGATGAAGGCGTTACCGGCTGGCTCTTTGCGCCGGGCGATGTGGGTGATCTCTCCGGGCTGCTGCTGAGGCTGGCCAACGAACCCGGTTCGCGCGCCTTCGCCGGACAGGCGGCCCGCCGCCGCATTCTGCAGATGTTCAGCCATGAAACGATGCTCGAGAGCTACCGGACGCTCTACCTCGAACTGATGGAGAAGCGCGACTTGAACCGGAGCAAGGACTCTGCCGGAAACGAGTTTCAGCCAGGAAGGAAACAATTGAGATGAGTGGAATCTGCGGGATCTGTCAGCCAGGCCGTACCTTCGACCGCGAACAGTTGGCTCGTATGCTGGCCGGCACTGCCGTGAGTGACGCTGAGACGCAGAAATCATTTCAGGACGAGTCCATAGCGCTTGGCGTTTCCAGGATGTTTGCCGGACAGGACGCCGACGTGAGCGCAGGCATCTGGGTGGCGGCTGACACGGACCTGTTGAACTGGAAAGAGCTCTCCGCCACCTTACAGGCAGCGGGACACGCCGTACCAGCCGGCGCCAGCGGCATGCTGGCAACACTTTATCTGATTTATGGTCCGGATTTTGTGCACAAGCTGGACGGAGCGTTTGCATTTGCGCTCTGGGACCCAGGCAAAAGGCGTCTGATGCTCGGAATTGACCGGCTGGGCATTAAGAATCTTTACTGGCGGGCCGACGACTGCCTGAGTTTTGCCACGCGCATCAGCGCATTGAAAGCAGCATGCCCATCTCTGGAAATCGACCCGTCAGCACTTGCCCAGTTTCTGGTTTTCAGCGCCATACCCGCGCCCCTGACAATCTATACGGGCGTGCGGAAGATGCGCCCTGGATGCACTCTGACTCTGGAAAAAGGCCGTCTCAAACAACAACAGTACTGGGATGTCACCTTCCGGGAAGAACGCCGGCCAGAAAGAGAATGGGCGGAGCTGGTGCGGGAGGAGTTGCGGAGTTCTGTTCACCGCCACCTGCCGGAGTCGGAGCTGGAAAAAACCGGCGCTTTCCTGAGCGGAGGCACGGACAGCAGCACGGTGGTGGCATTCATGAGCGAACGCCAGAAACCCGTCCGCACTTTCTCCATCATCTTCAACGAGTCCCGTTATAGCGAAGAGAATTTCATGCGGACTGCGGCCGAATGCTTCGGCGCCGACCAGCATGATTGCCGGCTCCGTCCCGAGGACGCCATGGCGGCAATTCCCCGGATTGCAAGATACTATGACGAACCGTTCGCCAACTCGTCCGCTATTGCCGCGTATTTCTGCGGCGAGATGGCCCGGCAATGCGGAGTGAATCTGTTACTTGGAGGAGATGGCGGGGACGAGCTGTTTGCCGGGAATCAGCGATACGAGGCCGACAAGCATTTTGCCCTGTATCACCGCGTGCCTCGTGCTTTGCGCCGCGGGATCATCGAGCCGGTTGCAAACCTTCTGCCCGGCGGGCATAAATGGCTTGGCCTGCCTCAACGCTACATCAAGCGCGCAACCATCCCGAATCCGCAGCGTTTCTTCTCTTACAATTTCTTTCTCAGTTTCCCGCAACAGGAGATCTTTGAGCCAGAGGTCCTGGAACAGGCCCCGCCCGACGAGTGGCTGACGATCCCGCGGGAACATTTTTCCCAGCCCGTTGATGCCGGGGAGCTTAACCGGCTTCTCTACCTGGATATCAAGATGACGCTGGCAGATAATGACCTGAAGAAGGTAAGCGGGATGGCGGAACTCTCGGGAATTCAGGTGCGCTATCCTCTGCTGGATTACCGCCTTGCTGACCTGGCTGGCCGGGTTCCGGAAAAACTAAAACTGCGGCGCTTTGAGAAACGTTACATCTTCAAACGTGCCATGGCCGGCATCCTTCCTGAAAATGTTCTCTACAAGAAGAAACACGGGATGGGCGTGCCAATATCGGCATGGCTTCTGAATGATCCAAAGCTCAACGATTTTGTGCAGGATGTCTTGCACGACCAGCGAACCCGGCAGCGCGGCTATTTCCGCCCCGGTTTCGTAAACCGGCTGCTGGAGCTGCAGCGAAGCGAGCACGTTGCCTACTATGGCGAAATCGTATGGTATCTGCTGGCTTTGGAATTGTGGCATCGCGAACATTTTGACTATTCGGAAAGGCTGGTCTGTGCCGGGTAACTTTCGAGAATCGGCAATCCGAGTGGCGGCTGCAGGACTGTACTGGAGCGGCGCCGGGCGGCTCGCCCAGACTTTTTCGCGGCATTTTGAAATAACAAACCCTGCTGCGGGATGGAGCCGGATCCAGCGTGTCCGTCTCCCGAAGGTCGCCATCGTTTGTCACCACCGGATCGGGAGTGGCGGTGTGCCGTATTATTCCAACTTCTCTCCGGAGGCGTTTGAGGCACAGATTCGCTTTCTGCGGAAGCATTATCGACTGCTATCGATGGATGACGTCTGTCGTGAACTCGACGAGAGACGCGACGCCAGCCAGGCAGTTGCAATCACTTTCGACGATGGCTACCGCGACCTCTACACGCATGCTTTTCCCGTTCTCCGCAAATACGGGATTCCGGCAACTGTTTACCTGACGGCCGCTGCAATCGAGAGCGGAGAGATTTCCTGGTATGACCGGATTTTTGTCGCAGCCATGACAACTCGCCGCAACTATCTCAGCATTGGTGGCGATAAAGCAAAGACGCTCGCGCTCTCTTCCCGGGAGTCGCGCATACTAGCCGCAACTGAGATTGTGAAAACGCTCCGCGGTTACTCCAACCAGGCCAGAGTCAACGCATGTAGAGCCTTGGAACAGGAAGCAGAGTTGCCGGCTTCTGAAGTTAGAGATCGGATGCTGACATGGGCGCAAATCAAAGAGATGCAGAAGGCGGGTATCACGTTCGGCGCCCACACCATGACCCACCCCGTTGTGGGGCAACTATCCAAAGGTGAACATCAGCAGGAACTGGCCGCCTCCAGGAAACTCCTGCAGGACCGGCTGCAGACGCCGGTGGAACACTTCGCCTATCCGTTCGGATCGGCATCGGACATCGACAGCCACTCTCCTTTATTGATGCCGCAGTTTGGATACCGCAGTGCCGTTTCGACGATTTGGGGTGTCAATACGCCCGCGATCAGCAGGTACCTGCTCAGGCGGATGGGCGGAGAGATTCCCTCCCTTCCTCTGTTTGCGCTCCAGTTGCGCCGGCTCTTTTTGGATGCGTCACAAACGCCGACAGAGATCAGATTATTGGAGCAGGCCGACGCCGCGGCGAGGCCAGTCGTCGCAGGCGATTCGCACGGCCTGACCATCGAGGTGAAGCGTGCGTGACTTCATCATTCTGGCCATCATTCTCGGATCAGTGCCATTTTGTTTCCAGCGACCGTTTTTTGGCGTCCTGATGTGGACGTGGATTGCGTATTTCAGCCCGCACCGTTATGCGTGGTCAAGCACCGTCTACTACTTCCCGGTTGCCATGGTGGTGGCGATTCCTACGCTGCTCGGCATGTTGTTCGTTCGCAAGATGAACCGGAATATTGTCACGCGTGAGAGTGGACTCATACTGGCAGACTGGCTATGGATGGGAATCACACTGGTGGTTGCGGCCCAGGTGCCTTTATTCGCCGGCCATATCACAGACGGCACTAACAGTCTGATCCAGATCACCAAGATTCTGGTGATGACCTTTGTGACCATGCTCCTGGTCAACTCCAAATCACGGCTCCGCCAGCTCGTTCTGGTCATGGCGCTCTCCCTGGGCGTCAGGGCCGTCTGGGTCAGCATCTTCGGCATTCAAACTGGCGGTGAATTCCGGGTTTATGGACCGCATGACACCTTCCTGGCTGACAACAATGACTTCGCTCTCGGATTGAACATGGTCCTGCCACTCCTGTATTTCCTGATCGCTGGAGAGGAGAAGAAGTGGATTCGCTATGGGTTGTGGATCGCGTTTCTCGGCAGCATCTTCTCGGTGATCCTTACGTATTCTCGCGGAGGACTGCTGGGACTGGCCGTGGTTCTACTGATGATCGCCTTCATGTCACGCTATCGCCTTGTTGCCTTGGCGGGAATCGCAGCTGTTGTCCTCATGACTTTATCGTTTGCGCCGCAGCAATGGACTGATCGCATGGATAAGGCAGCTCACGGCGATATTGACTCCTCCGCGGAGCAGCGGCTCATCGGCTGGCGTACAGGCTGGAATCTGGTGATGGAGTATCCCATTGCCGGCGGCGGGCTCGAAGCCTACCCCGATGTTGTCGTCTTCCGCCACTACCAGCCCAGGGAGATGCCCGGAGGAAGAGAGTCCGAAGGGCCGCACAGCATTTATTTCCAGGTGCTCGGAGAGCAGGGCTTTGTGGGCTTGGCGCTATTTCTGGCCCTGCTGGCAAGCTGCATTCTCACCCTGCACCAGTTGCGCAAGCAGGCCAAGAGAATTTCCCGGAAGCACTGGATCATTCCCTACACACGAATGTTCGAAATAAGTCTGGCGGCGTTCATGGTCAGCGGCGCTTTCCTGGGACGCGCATACTTCGATCTGTGGTACGGGATTGTTGCCTGTATTGTCGTATTGAAAATTCTCTTTCGCAATGAGCTTGCACAGCGAAAGGCGCAAACCGCCAATACGAGAAACAGGTTCGATTTGCAACAAGA
This sequence comes from Actinomycetota bacterium, assembly GCA_050258305.1. GTDB lineage: Bacteria > Acidobacteriota > Terriglobia > Terriglobales > Acidobacteriaceae > Angelobacter. The sequence continues at coordinate 2,162 of JBLMYN010000536.1, read as the reverse complement.
GTTGCCGGTGGCCGCGGTATGAAGCGCAACTTCTGGCTGACAACAGGAAAGGAGGCGGAACCAATGCATTTGGCCCGGTACACGAAGCGAGTTTTTCCATGGCGCCTTCTGCTGCCTGGTGTATTGCTTGTTCTCTGTTGTGCGGCAAGCGCCCAGCAATGGAGCTGGAGCGTCGAAACGATTGATCCAAATGGCGGGACGTTCAGCGGTCTGGCGATTGATAACGAAGGGAACGTTCATGTGGGCTACATGTCACCGGACGGAGGCGGCACAAAGTATGCTTTTCGGTCCGCGGCTACAGGGCGCTGGTTCAACATGCTTGTCGACAAGAGCAACGGCTCAGTGAATATTGCCCTGGACCACGAGGGCCGGCCCCAGCTGTGCTATTTCCGATATCAGGCCCTGAAGTACGCGCGATGGGATGGGAGCAGATGGCAAATCCAGGAGATCGCCCCGGGATCGGGGGAGAGGGATTTCCTGTGCGGAATCGCCGTCGGCGCGGACGACGTGCCACACGTGACCTGGTACCAGGTCAAGGATTATTCAGATCAGCTCTACGCTCACGTGCGCTACGCCGCGCTCAAGGACGGGGTTTGGCGTGCTCGCACACTGGATTATGGGTTTTCCACGGGGAAATGGAGTTGCGTTCGAGTGGATGACAAAGGCGAAGTGCACATTTCCTACTCAGCTTTTGCCGATCGTGCACTCCGGTATGCCCATGAGGATGCAAAGGGCAAATGGTCGATTCAGACCATTGAAGATGGAAAACTCGGCCGTAAGACCACCACGACGCCCGGAATGGGCAACTCCATGGTTCTGGACAAAAACGGTAGACCCAACTTCAGCTACAGAGATGAGACCACGCTGCGCTACGCCTGGCCGGAGGGAGACCACTGGCGCATCGACGTAGTCGACCCCAATGTCAATCCCTCCGGGAGTATGGACTGGATTTCCCAGCGGACCTCCCTGGCCCTCGACGCAAACGGCAGACCCCATATTGCTTATGAAACTGATGGGGCGCTCAAGCATGCCTGGTGGGACGGAACACAATGGAGGATCCAGTCACTGGGAATTGCGGGTCCGCAACATCGGTATCCAGCCCTGGCCATTTCCAAAGACAACGTAATGTACATAACCTATTCGGATCCCCAGGACGGGGCTCTAAAAATTCTCATAGCCAGACCAGTGGACTCGCAACACGCCTCGGCAGAGATGCCGGGCAAGAAGTGACGGCATAATTGTTCATCGGGATGCCGGCAATCCAACTCCCGCCAGATCCGCTGAGAGTTCCCTGCCAGCCGTTGACGGTGTTACGAACCTGCAGTTGATCTCTTTGGGGAAGAGATCAAACCGCCAATCGAGCCGCTGCCAAGAACCGCATAGAGACATGCCGCCAGTTCACGCGCCTGATTCTGGCGGCTGTACCTTGATACAACCTCGGCTATGGGAAGAGGATGTGTGCCCGCTCGCACCGCATTCAGGATTTTCGGCAAGGTGCGGTAGATCTCGTCCTGGTCGGCGATGTCGACAATGGTTGTTCCGCCGCACTCATTGAGAAGGGCCGCGGTGTCGCCGGTACGACTGGTAAGAGCCAGAATCGGCTTCCTCAATCGGAGATACTCATATGCCTTAGCGGGAATCTGATGATCGCAGCAGGCCCCCTGCAATAACAGCAAAATGTCAGCCTGATTGCTGTGCTCCAGAGCTTCTTTGTACGGCAATGGAGGCAAAAAATGTACCAGATCCTCTATTTCAAGCTGCCTGACAATTTCTGCATACTGCGATTCGTTTCCGGCAGCGCGAAGATCCACGGATATCCGGGAAGAATCAATGAGCTTTTCCTTTTTTAACCGTGCAAGAGCTGTAAAAAAAGGAGCCGGATTTCTCTCTTCGGGATATATAAGGCCCGAATGATGGATGCGGAGAGGGCCATCGACCCGCTGACTCGCAGCGACTGGAAGATTGGCAAAATCCTCTTCGTCATAGCCGTTGGAGATAACCAGACACTTCTCCGGAGAGAGTTCAGGGTAGCGGCGCAAGTACATTTCCATTGTTGAACGCGCTGTGAAAATCAGCCGGGATGCATGCCGCACGGCCTTCTTTTCAAGCCCAAGCACCACACGCCGTGTTTGCGGATCACGCGGGTAATCATCTACAGTCAT
>JBLMYN010000535.1:0-2836 GCA_050258305.1 Actinomycetota bacterium | reverse complement strand
GAAACAGCACGCGCAGCTTTGAGGCGCCGGCTTGCAGCGTGCCCAGCCATGCCCCGTCGATATCGGAAGATTTCACCGCGCGCCTGAAGCTCAGCGGCATTGGCATGCCCTGTGACCACGTGCCTTCAATCAGGCTGGCATCGGCATTGATCTTGCCTTCATATGTTCCGTGGACCGCATCCGAGGCGAAGGACAGTTGCGAATCCTTCACGGAAATGGAATTGATCGGGATGCCGTTGGCGCCCTGGTCAACACTGTCCATGGTGGCCTTATAGCCACCGTTATCGCCCTTGCTAATGTGCAGGACAACGTGCAACTGGGCGACGCCTGCGTTGAGTGTTCCCTGCCAGTCGCCGGCGATGTCCGGCGCGGCATGTTGTTCCGCCACCGGCTTCGTGGCCTGTGCGCACACCGTTAAAGTCCCAACCAGAAAGATCCCAACCAGCGTCAACGAAGCGATGAAGAAACGCATTTTCAGCTCCCCCTTCCCAAAGCATCGATATGCAACCACGAAACTATCTCTGCCCGCTAGTTTAAGATACGGAAGCGGAGCTGAATGGTTCCACGCAGGTTGAAGTTCTGCAGCGAAACAGGCTATCGCTCTTGAGGGTTGATCAGGCTGACTGTCTTTGGCCGCTGGCTGGAATATGCAGGCGTTGTGAGGCTTGCCGCTGTTGCCGGGCCGGGGTAGCTCGGCAGGGGATAGATGCCCAGAGATCTGGCAGCGCCCACGTCCACGGCCAGAACCTGATTGGGCGGGGTGATTTTCAGCCACTGCTGGGCGCGGCGCATCGCTGACCAGAAAGTTCCCTTCGGCAGCACGGTCAAATCCAGATAAAGAATCTTCTGGGAGTCCGGGCCCAGCCGCACCCCGGTGAACGCGTGTCCGGGAACGATGATGATCACCGGCTGCATGCCCAGGTTTTCCATGGCGGAGGCGAAAGCGACGCTCACGTCAATACAGTTGGCGTTATTCAGGTCCAGGGTTTCACGTGGCAGACGGATGCGTTGCGTCTCTCCGGGATAGTTGCCAAAGGCATAGATGCTGGTGACGTAACTGATGCGCGACCGCTGGAGAGCCCGGAAGACTGCCTCCGCCTGCTGCCGCACCTGGGTGGCGACATTGACGCCGGAAATCTTGTTATAGCCGCGCAGCCTGCCGCCGGGCACATAGCGCCTGGCGCGTGAGACAAGCTGGAGAACCGCCTCATCGTGCGGCGTTACCCAGCGCGCCAGCAGTTGCGCGTTGGCAAACTTGCGTCCCCAGAAGAAGTCTGACGCGCTGTGCAGGAAGACCGGGCGTTGCTGGGCAAAGCTGTGGCCGCTGGCCGGCTCCTTCACTTCGACGGCGAGCGTGGCCCGTTCGATCTCACCATTTTGGTATGCCCGCTCGAGCAGTTCAGGACTCAGGCTGAAGGAGCGCGCCTCTCCGGGGCCGATCACCGCCGTCTCGCGCAGGACGCTGCTCCATCCGGGTACCTCCGCCGTGATGACCTGCAAGACCGGCTTGCGAGAGCTGTTGGCAATGTTAAGCACGGCCACCGGCCAGTAGTCCGCCGCCTTCTCGCCGGAGAGCGCCGGGAAGATGTCTCCGCGTCCGGGGAGATTCAACTGGTACTGGAGCTGCAATGGAGAAACGGGTGACGAAGTCGCCACCATCTTCGCCGGCAGAGCCGGCTCAGGTAACGGCTTCAAAGCCAGCTTGCTGACGTAGATCCAACTCCAGGCCAGCGCGCCGCCCAGCCCGACTGTGGTGAGCAGGAACACCAGCGCGAGCACGCGCGCCACTCCGGCTGGGACTCGTGAAAAAGCCATCTCTTCATTATTAAATGACGAATAGAGAAGACGGGTTGCTGAAAATTGCCTTAGTACTGAATGCCTACTTCTTTGCCGGGGCAGGTTTCTGCAGCGGCACCGGGACCCGGCCAAACTGCAGAGGCGGTGACGACCTCCAGAATTCGGGGTCGTCGGCGATCCACTCTCCCGCGGGATTGCTCAACGGTGGGCTGATGGCAAAGACCATGGTCTCCACACTGGCAACGGAGACGCTGGTCAGATCATGCAGGTGTGAGCGGACGCCATCGTCGAGATCGTCATAATCCAGTAGCTCGTCCAGGGACTGAGCGGCCGTAAGAAAAGAATGGTACGGCGAGAAGATCAGGTAGACGTTGCCCGGCATGCCGGACGTGACCTGGTAAACCACGCGATTGTCGGTTGCCCCGGCGCGCTCACGCACGCCGCGGATCATCCGCTGGCTTTCTTCGAATTCGCGTTCGCGTCCCGGATTCACGGTCACCCAGGTGACGGTGAAAAAGCGCGCGCCATCGTGCGCCAGGCCATGGTTGCGCCCAAGGTCTTCGCGGTAACGCAGGAACACCGTGCGCGGTTCTGTAACAAGGTTGGCCTTGGCCTCCGCCAGCCGGTCCATTTCCTGGGAAAGCCCGGCGTTGCGGAGAAACGGCTCCGCGCTCCTTTCCATGGAGGCATACGTCTCAAAGCCGGAGACAAACCAGACTTCCTGTGGCCCGGTGATGGACTGCATGGTGAAGTAAGGCCATGTGTTGGCCCGGTAACATGCCTGGGCCGCTTGCGCTTCGATCCTGGTGTATTCCGCCAGCTTGCCCGGCCGCACCGGCTCGCGATGGATCTGGAGAACGGCTGGCGGGGTGTTGCCGGAATCGCTCTGCGCGAAAGCAGGGCACAAAGACACAAAAACCAGGGCAAGGGCAAAAAGCGGGGAACGCATATCGCCGTATTTAAGCAGAGAGCGGGTCGGCTGTCAGCAGAAAAGCGGCAAGTGCCGGTCGTTCTTGCGGTTCAAGAGTGCGTTGCCACG
>JBLMYN010000534.1:0-2707 GCA_050258305.1 Actinomycetota bacterium | reverse complement strand
ATGCCCCGGTTGCCAAGACCAGAAGGCATCCGGGACGGGCCATGCTCAAGAGCCCGCCGGGCACCGGGTGTTACCGGACTGCGAACCAATGCCGCTGAAGTGCGGCTAGCCGTAATTTGTGCAGCTTCCTTCATTTGTGTTCTACGCCAGTGTTGCAGCAGAAAAACTAGACGTCTTGTACCTGGGGTGTCATCGAGCCGTCACCAGCCTTGGAAGATATGGGCCCTGATTTACACTTCTTGTTGGGATCTTTAGCAGTTGTATCGGCGCCCTCTTTCAAGGTGGTGACCTGCAACCCTGATTTGTCTGCCTTCATGCTGACATCGTGAATCACGTGATAGCCCGAACGCTTCATGGGAATATTGTGCGCGCCGGTACGATCATCCTTGAACATGAAGGTCTGGTGCACTACGTCTTTGCCCGGGGCCTTCAGGCCGGCGGTTGTGATCGCATGCTTGTCCTCGGAACGCTTGTTGGCTGGGCCATAGCAGCTCGATTCGATGTCGATGCGCTTGAGACTGCCGGTTCCATGGTGTTGCACCCGCTCTGCGATAGAGGCTTTGTCCAGATGAGATTTGTTGTCGCTGTCCGAGTCCCAGTTGTATAAGACGCGGATGCCACGATACGGGCCTTTCATCAGCTTGAGGAACTCAAACGACATGTTCTGTGGAATCGCCGAAACGGAGAACCCACTGCTTGAAGCCAGCCTTTTTCCGCGCTGCGTTGCAATGAGCTGAAGATGCCCTGCATGCCGGCTGTCGGCGGTCTGCTCTACTCCTTTTAGCTTCAATGTCACGCTGCCGCTTTGCGAAATTTCAACTTTATCTTTGCCGTCGATCGTCGCCGACCCCGTGTCTTTGCCCTGACCGGCAATCGTAAAAGCAACTGGATCGGCGGGATCCGGAGTCCCGTCTAATTTCAAGTCCACCCACGTTTCCTTGCCGGGGATGATCCGATCCGCCTTCATGTCATCGGGCGTTGTATAGGCCCGGATATGCTCAGGAATGGTGACCTTCTGCAGTTGGAGTTGCGCGCCTTGAGCCGGCGGAGCAGGTTGCTTCTGTGGCGGCGCGGGCTGGCGCTGAACCGGACTTCCACTTCCTCCAGGTGACGTTCCTTTTTGCCCAGCCTGTGAGAGCACGCGCTGCATCTGCTGGTTTCCTAAGGCTGGACGCATCCATGCTGGATGCCGCGCCGCGGAGGTTTGGGGCCTGGCGCTGGAAACAGTAGTTTCCCGCGACGTGCGGCTTGTCCGCGAATAGCAGAAACTCGACATTCGAATCGTGCAATCTCATGCTCAGCTTACACTCTTTTTCAGCGCAAATACGGTCCTGGCGAGCCGTCCGGCGGACCTCAAAAGACCTAACCCCTCTGGTTAAGGGTTCGATGGAAGTGTTGGAGGGCCTCCCGCGCACGGGGCTCCGGTCGGAGCGCACGCGGTGGGGCAGGGCCCAACAAGCGCGGCGGCGCCGGCGCCATAGCAGAACAGCAACTGCTGCCCTTCATCGTAGCCTCCCACCCTTTCCCAGGTCGTGAGAGGACGGAGATCGGTGTATCCTCCGCTGCATACACAGTCGCATGCTGGATAGACTCCATGATTGCAGCAGGCGGTGCGCAAGGCTTTGAACCCGGCGAGCCCATCGCTGACCGATACGCCGGTTGACGTGGCCCAGCTTGGGAAATCCACTCGTGGATGTACCGGCGACCCGCCAAAAGTTTTGAGTGTGCCGTTCTCGTACAGGTAATGGAAAGGATAAGTCGTTGCGCTGACGAATTCGCTTTCGCCGGTTCCGTCCGCCCACAAGCGCATTCGGAAGTGGCTCATGATTGAGGGAATCATTGGATTGCCGCTGATGTCCCCGCAGGGGGCTCCATGCGCCGTGCCCGGTTTAGCCGGAAACGTGCATGGCACGATGGCTCTGACACGGCTCTCCATGGAGCTTTCCCACTCGCGCCCTTCGCCATGTGGGCCGGCGGGCAGGCTCGCCGGGCCGGTGAGCGAGTGGGCAAGAATTCTGGCGGTGTGGGCCGTGCCGCAGTAGTGGCTCGTTCCAACGACATGGGGGCCCGTGGCAGAGGAAGACGAAATCCGTCCTGTGGCTTCTACTGTAATGTCGGCGCTGATGCCATGCTTCATGCGGAACGAAGAGATGGCGGACTCGCTCGAAGGCGGGCTCAGTGCCGCAGGTCCATCATCCGTGAAGGGATTGCAGGGCGCGCAGGCCAGCATGCTGACCGCATCCACCTCAAAATGCCGGGTTCGCGCCGGCGGAACAGTGGTCTTGATGATGACCCGGCGGTTGTCATCGAGCACGGTCCCGAATTCGTCGGTTTCGCCATGGGCAAACGTGGTGATTGAGGTAGTGACGCCGCCGGCGGCCAGAGCAGCCTTGACGGTTTCCGCCCGGTCGCAGGAAAGCTGCACGTTGTGATTTGCCTCGCCTTCACAACTTGCGTAGCCGTGAACCTCCACCGTCTCGACGGCCCCGCGCCGCGCCCAACCGGTGATGAATGACCCGATGGCTGTTAGGTGTGCGGGCTTGAGCCGGTGCTCGTTCTGGCTAAAGCGCTCCAGGTTCACTCCTGCCGGATGTCCTGATCCCTGGGCGTCACTGCACGACATGCCTGGAGCCACGCCTGCCTCGCAACGGACCCTCTGAAGCATGCGGGGAGATCGCATGACCGATTTCCGCGTCCCCGCAGGCCG
>JBLMYN010000533.1:0-6001 GCA_050258305.1 Actinomycetota bacterium | reverse complement strand
GTTCTTCCCTGCTCCGGCGGCGGGACCGCGCGCAACCGACGATCAACGCGCGCAGAAGGGCGACGCGCCCGGCTTTGGCATTCTCAGCCAGAACATGATTGAGGCCAAGGGCTTCAACGCGCACGACGGGACAGCCATCTCGCTGGCGCGGCTGGGCGGCCTGAAGACCGGCATGGTGACCAAGCGCATTTCAGAAACCGTGGCCATTCGCGCCCGCGATCTGCGCATCGACTACCTGTTCCAGGGCGCGGAAAACAAATCCGAGGTGCTGGACAGGATCCTGGCCGAGAGCGGTTTCCGCGAAGAACAGATTGCCTATGTGGGCGATGACGTGATCGATCTGCCCATCATGCGCCGCTGCGGCCTGGCCATTGCCGTGGCCAATGCGCGCCCGCAGGTGAAGGCCGTGGCGCATTATCACACGCAATCGGGCGGCGGCCACGGCGCGGCGCGCGACGCGGTGGAATACATTCTGCAGGCCCAGGGCACGCTGGAGAGAGTGATTGAAGCATACATCGCGGCGAGAAGCCCTGCCAGGGAGCAGTAATGGTCGCTGTGGGAGGCAATTGCCAGAAGTGCCAAAATTGCCAAAGATTGAAGATTGAAAAACCAAAACTCACCGCGGAGGCGCTGAGACGCGGAGAAAAGCAAAGCAGCGTCCACTGAGTCCATTTGGTCCACTCGGTCAAGTTACGCCGAGCCGGGTGCAACAGGAGCCTGATTGCTCTCAGCAAAGGGAAGATCTACAGCGGTTTGTCGCAAAGCGACGTGAATCAAAGCCGCGAGGCCGGCTAGCGTGCCGAGCGGCTTGCAGCAGGAGCATCGAAATAGTCAACCGAGGAAGGGCTCGCCGGCGGTGTGGAGCGAAGCGACAGAAACAAAGCCAAAACCCACCGGCTTCCCTGCCAAGGCGCTTTCGCGTCGAACCGGTGGGTTCAGCTTGTTCTGGTCGCTACCTGTGATTTTCGAGCAACTAAATCACAAGCAGACACTTAGGTTAGTGGATGCAAATCCAGAAAAGGTTGCCGGAGATTTTCCGCCCAATTTCAGTTGGAAGCCGGCGCTTTCAATGAGCGGACAAAGGTAATGAATCCCGGGTCTTTGCGCAGGCTCGCGAACGGGCCATCATGCAGAGCGTCGCGTATGGGATAGCCCTGTTCATTGGCCTTGGAGAGATAGTAACGGCATTCTTTCAGGTTGCCGTGCTCGCCATACAGTTGCGCCATGACGTAGTAAAAGTGGCCGAGATCGCTGGACGAGATCAGGTTGATGGAAGCTCCGCCGGTTGTCCGGCGATCGAATACAGTCGCGTCAATACTCATGGCGCGTTCGTATTCGATGGAAGCGTGACGGAAATCTTTTTTCGAGAAATACGCGGTTCCCAGGTTCTTGTGAAAGCTGGCATTCCATTCGTTCAGCCGGATGGCCTTTTTGTATTCCTTGATGGCGGAGCCGTACTTGCGCTGCTCGTAATAAAGGGCGCCGAGATTGTTGTGGGCCTCAGGATAAGTCTTGTCGAGCTTGATGGCGCGCTTATATTCCTTTTTGGCGTCGTGCGCGCGCTGGAGCAGGAAATAACTGATGCCGGCCTTGTTGTGCAGCACGGCAGAGTCGTCCTTCTTCATGGCGGCGTGATAGTAATCAATGGAGTCGAGAAAGGCCTTTTCCAGGCGCAGGTTATAGCCCTGCTTTTACAGTTGCTTCGCGGTTGCATTGGCCGGAGGCGGCGGAACGTGCATAGGAGCAATGGGTTCGAGCGGCACGGTTGCGGGTTGCGAAATGGGCGCCTGCTGGGCGGACACAGGAATCGCCGTTGCGAGCAGGATTAGACTGCCGAACAAGCCGAAGCGAGCCATGACGGACTCTCCTTACAGCGGCGGCCGGTTGCCTGGACCGGTGGCCGCAGGCTGACTCTGCCTATTATCGTCCTTCTTGTCGTTTCCGCCACCAAATAATCGTCCCCAGAACCCCTTCTTTTTCTGTGGTTGCTGGGTTTGCGGAGGGGACCCGGCGCTGGCGGCTGGAGCCTGGGCCTGAGCCTGGCCGGTGTTCCCGATGTTATTAGACGCCGGAGGGGCCGGTTTGGGTTCCATCCCAAGCATCCGCTGGAAGAAATTTCCGTGGCTGGTCTGGGTAGTGGCGGTCTGTTCGCAGGTCAGCGTGGGCTGCGTGCCGTCAATAAACGCGGTTGTGTAATCGTCCGGGCAGGCGGGTGTGGCGATTTCGTTGGTCGTCTTGTCCAGGGTGAGTTGCACCACGCCGGGAGGCGGAGTGAAGGGCACAGCGTCAGAATATTCGGGAAGGGCGACCGCGTGCTTCATGAACGCCGTCCAGATGGGCAGAGCCAGGGCGGCGCCGGTCAGCTTGACGTCGCTGTAATCGTCAAAGCCGACCCACACCACGCAGAGCAGGTTGGAGGTGTAGCCGGCAAACCAGGCGTCGTGCGAGCTGCCGGTTTTACCCGCGGCGGGTGCGGTGAAGCCTCGCACGCGAACGTTGACGCCGGTGCCGTTGTTGATCACGCCTTGCAGCATTTGGGTGATCACGAAGGCAACACGGGGATCGAGCACCTGCGTCTTCTGCGGTTCGTAGTTATCGATAACGTCGCCGTTGGGATCGCGGACGGATTTGACCATCAGGGGCGTAATGCGTGTGCCTCCGTTGGCGAACACGGTGTAGGCGGACGCCATCTCCATGGGAGTGGCATCGTAGGAGCCCAGCGCCATGGCGGGAGTCGGCTGCACGGAGGTGATCCCCGCCGCCTTGGCCAGAGCAGCGACTTTGTCGTAGCCGACCATCTCGGCTACTTTGACCGTCGCGTTGTTGAGGGAGAGGTCGAGCGCCTTCTGCGCCGTCACCTGGCCGTAATATTTCTCCTCAAAGTTCCTCGGTGTGTACACATCATCCCCATTAATGAACGCGGTGGGGCTGTCGTCGACGAGGGTGGCCGGGGTGAAGACGGGCTGTTCGTTGGTGAGGGCGTTATTCACCGCGGTGGCGTAGACGAAGGGCTTGAAGATGGATCCCGTGGGCCGGCTTGCGACGGCGTGATTCAACTGGCTCCATCCATAATTTCTCCCGCCGACCAGCGCCAGCACCTCGCCCGTATGCGGATCCAGCGCCACCAGCGCGACCTGCGCCTGCGGCCCGGGAAGCACCTTAGTCTCGTACTTTCTGCCGACCTTCACTCTCCTGGTGCGCAGCTTATTGAGCGCCGCATCGGCCTCTTTGATGCCGACACTCACCGCGTCCGCGGCGGCCTTCTGCAGCGGCGGATCAATCGTGGTGTACACGCGATAGCCTTCATGGTTCAGCTCATCTTCGCCATATTTCGATACCAACTGATCGCGAATCAGGTCCACGAAATACGGAGCATCGCTGGCTTCCACGTTCTGAGGCGCGAGTTGCAGCGGCGTGGCTTTGGCGACATCCGCCTGCGCCTGCGTGATCGACCCGGTCTCCACCATTGCCTGCAGCACCAGATTCCGCCGATCCACCGCGCGTTGCGGGTGCCGATACGGCGACAGGTAGCTTGGCCGCTGCACCAGGCCGGCGAGCAGCGCAGCTTCCGGCAGCGTGACGTCTTTCAGATCTTTGCCGAAATACGCATTCGCCGCCTCGCCAAATCCGGTGATGGTGAATGACCCGCGCTGGCCCATGTCCACTTCATTGGCGTAGAGCTCGAAGATCTGCTTCTTGGAAAACCGCTGTTCCAGCTCGAAGGAAATCAGAATCTCAATCAGCTTGCGCTTGAACTTCTTCTCCGGCGACAGGAAAAACCCGCGCGCCACCTGCATCGTAATGGTGGACGCGCCCTGCACATCGCCGCCCTCTTTCAGGTCAATCAGCGCCGCCTCAACCAGCCGCCCAAAGTTCACGCCGCTGTGGTGGAAGAACTGCCGGTCCTCAATGGATATAACGGCATCCACCATGACCTTGGGAATGTCGTCATATTTCACGATGCGCCGTTTCGTGCGCTGCTGGGTGTCAAACAGCCCGGTGACGAGCTGCGGCTCCATGTCATAGGCGGAAAGGTCGCCGCCATCCCTGGCCAGCGAAGCAATCCTGTCCACCTTGCCACCGGCCACGCGCACCACCGCGCCTTCGGCGTTGTAGTAGGATTCGGGGCCGGGCTTGATCTCCACCGCGTCTTTCAGCACGCGGTAGGTGCCCAGCTTCGATTCGCCTCTTTCGCCCTCTTCGGTGTATCCGGCATGGCGAAGGTAATTGGCAATCTCTTTTGGATCAGCAGTCTGCCCCACGCGCACCTCGCGCGGCTGGGCATAAATCTTGGCGGTGTTGGCAAAAATGGGGCCGTAGAAGCGCTTGTCGACAATCTTCTGATATTTGACGTAGTAATAGCAGAAGATGCCGAAGAAGACCAGAAATACGATCACGCATGCCGCTACCACGGCACGCAGGATGGGACTCTTCAGCATTGCTGCAGAGCCTTTAGCGCGTGGGATTTTAAGTTTTATGGCCAAACGAAAACTCCGGCGGATTCGCCACTAATTTTTCTCAGACGCATGGCGGGCCAGAGCGTTACCTGCTCGTGCTGAGGACTCTCTTTTCGTCTCCCATTATATCGATTTTTAAATCCGTTTGTTATATGAAACGGCAGCAAAGTCCAGATCCACCGGATGGACCGCCAAATCCACATGCACATGATACTTGACGGAAATTGACAGCGCGCTGCCGTCATAGCTTACTTTGATCTGGTCTTCCTTCAGATGGATGGCGTCTTCCTTGGCCTTTTCCATCACGTGCTTCTTCACTTCATCCTCGCTCAGGGCGTAATAGCTGTCTTTGCGCGCGATGTCGTCCAATTCGTCCTGCAGTTGATAATTATGGAAGTAAGGCGGAATGAGGTTCCACGCCACGTAAAATCCCCCGGCGATGACCGCCAAGCCGATCAGAATCTTGAGCTTTTCCATATCTCCCTATTCGTCCTCCTGTTGCCTACCACGGCGCCAGCCGACCTTACATCCGGCCTGGGCATCCGCCTCACCGGGATGATGGGAGAAATGAACAGCTCTCGCTTCTCCCGCCATGCTCATTCAGGGAGTTCCAACCGAAACCTTTATTGTCCCGAAACTGTCGAACTCCGCTGACGGCGAAACGCCTGCGCTGCTTTGAAAGCATTTTTCTGGAGGGGGAAAGCTGCACTTATTCGCCAGCAATTTGCCGGAAATAGCTCTCAATGCCCGCGATATTAGCATCCTCAGATTTGCGTGTCGAGCGGGTAACCAGCTCAACTTTCCCTTCCGTAACCTTCTTGCCCACGTTGATCCGGTAAGGGATTCCCACTAGGTCGGCGTCTTTGAATTTCACTCCGGCGCGGTCTTCGCGATCGTCCAGCAGCACGTCAAAGCCGGCGCCTTCCAGCTTCTGCGCAATCTCCTCAGCCGCGCGCATCACGGCCTCATCTTTTGTATTCACGGGCGTCACCACCACATCAAACGGCGCAATCGACCTTGGCAGCCAGAAACCGTCCGCGTCATTGCTCTGCTCAATCGACGCTGTCAGGATGCGCTCAATCCCGATGCCGTAACAGCCCATGATCGGGTTCACCTCTTTGCCGTCCTTATCCAGCACAGTCGCTCCCATGGACTGGGAGTACTTGTAACCCAGCTTGAAGATGTGGCCAATCTCCATGGCCTTGCCCACGGCCAGCGGCTCGCCGCAATTCGGGCAGCCCTCACCCGCAGCCGCATTGCGCAGGTCAACCCACTCCGTGGGATAGAAGTCCTTGAGCGGCGTAACGTTCTTCAGGTGATAGTCTTCTTTATTCGCGCCCGCAATCAGGTTCTTGCGGCCTTTCAGTGCGGTATCGGCCAGCATCAGAGGCAGGGCTTCCAGGATGATGCGCTGCGTCACGCTGCCCGCCATCTCGCCATTGCTGCTGAGCGCCGGAACTTTTACAGGGCCCAGGAATCCCGCCGGCGACCCGAACACCCTTCTGATCTCTTCCTCGTGCATGGGACGGAACTCCGCTCCGCTC
>JBLMYN010000532.1:0-3417 GCA_050258305.1 Actinomycetota bacterium | reverse complement strand
AGAACCGCATCGAAACAAAGATTTTGTTCCTTACGATGTATGAGGATGAGGATTACCTGGTGCAGTGCCTCGAGGTTGGGGCGTCAGGCTATGTGCTGAAAGATACGCCTGCGCCGCAACTGCTGAGCGCCGTCCGCGATGTGTATAAGGGCGGGAAATATTTGAGCTCGCAGGTGCTGGGCAAACTGGTGGAGGATTTCAGGTCGCGCGTTCGGGATACCAGGATGCGTCCGAGGATATCCACGCTGACGCCGAGAGAGAGGGAAATCCTGAAACTGCTGGCGGAAGGAAATTCGGTCAAGGAGATCGCGGTCATCCTGGGCCTGAGCGTGAAGACCGTCGAAGCGCATAAATTCAACCTCATGCGCAAGCTCGACATCCACAACAAGGCGCAGTTAGTCACATATGCGATTCAGAAGAAGATCATCAAGATTCCGGTTAACCAGTAACCTGGTTCATCTTACACAGTAGCCAGGTCATCACCTTCTCGGAAAGGGCGTCCTTCATGGACGCCCTTTCTCGTATGCGCAACGATTGTACTCTGCTCGACCGGCAAGCGACGTACGTCAACGTAACTACATATTCAGCAGCTCTCGAATTCCAAGCCCAGGGCCAACCCACTCTACACGAAGGCATCTAACATCGGCATACGGTTCATTGCCGTTTCTTATTGCGCCGCAACGCGAAACAAAAGGTACGCAGCCATTTCGACGGCGCTTCACTTCGTCACAACGCCAGAAGGAGACATTGCATGAAGAACTATGTAACCAGGTTTGCCTTGTTTGTGGCACTGAGCTGCGGATTCGCGCTGGCTCAGTCAATGCCACCGCAGAGCCAGCAACCTTCCTCGACAACGCCCTCTGCTTCGCAGCAGACACCCGATCAGACCCAGCCTCCTGCCCAGCCTGACCAGAGCACGATGCCGAAGACTGATCAGGATCAAAACGCACCGAAGGCTGACCAGGACCAGAACGCCAAGTTGCCGCAGAGCGACACGGCAGCCACCGCCGGCAGCGACGTTCAGAGCCAGGTGCAGACCGCGCTGCAACAGGACCCGAAGCTCGCGAACGCGAACATCAACGTAACGGTGAAAGGCAAGGACCTCGAGCTCACTGGCACGGTGCCGAGCGGCAAAGAGAAAAAAGAAGCAGGCAAGATCGCCAAGACCAATGCCGGCAATCTGAAGGTGAAGAATCACCTCAAGGTAGCCAGCGCCAGTGCGCCCGGGCACGAGAAGAGTGCTCCGCCCAAACCGTACTAGACTCGAGTAAACCTGCTCACAAGATGACGGTCCAGACGGGCCGTCATTTTTTTACTCATCGCGATGCACTGTCCCCGGCGAGAACGCCGGCACGCACACGGCGATGTATTCCGTGGCTTCGTCGGGCGTTGAATACCGTATCCACTCTCCCGCATGGGCGACTACTGCCTGTCCCGCGCTGACGTCGAATGCTCCACCTTTATGCGTTACGCGCAGCCGCCCACGCAGCACAATGGTGTATTCCTCGAATTCCGGAGTCTGTCCGGGCTCCTGCCATCCGGCGGGGCTGCGCATATGGGCGACACTGATTTTTTCGTCTTTGCTGTTCAACCGTCCTACGTATTCATCAATCAGCTTGGGCATGTTTCCGGCGGCCTGAACGCGCGTGGCGCTCTTGATCAGTGTCGGCAATTTGAATCCTCCTTATTTATATCGCCACATCATTATTATTGCGCCTGCATTTCAGCTCATGCAGTTTTTACATGGCACTCTGCGGGCCAGAGCGTAATATATCTCTTCGCCACTTCGCCAGCAGCAGCCTACCCGCTGGCCCACGGAGAAGCAATGAGAACAACCTGTTCCTTCGCACTTTTTCTGATTTTGTCTGCCATTCCGTCTCTCGCGCAAGGCACAATCCACGAACAGCTTTCAGTGGACGCCACCGACGCACCGCGCAACATACTCCATTCCGTTGTGACGATTCCGGCCGCGCCCGGTCCCATGACGCTGGTCTATCCTAAATGGATTCCCGGAAATCATCGTCCCACCGGGCCCATCCAGAACGTCGTCGGGCTGCACATCAAAGCCAACGGTCAGGAACTGGCATGGCAGCGCGACGTTGAAGACATGTACGCGTTCCACTTGCAGGTTCCCGCCGGCGCCAAACAACTGCAGGTTTCCTTCGACACAATCACCTATTACGGCAAACGATCGCTCGCCTCCAGCAAAGTCCTGGATCTCATGTGGAACCAGGTAGTCATATATCCCAGGGGCGCCGATCTTCACGCTGTCGAATTTACCTCTTCCCTTCATCTTCCCGACGGCTGGAAGTTCGGCACGGCTCTCGGCGTGGCCGGCCAGTCCGGCAACACGGTGAAGTTTGAGACCGTCACTCTCAACCGCCTGGTCGATTCGCCGGTGATCGCCGGGCTCTATTACCGCCGGGTACAGCTCACTCCGCCCGGAGAGAAGCCGGTTCACGTGCTTGACATGGTGGCGGAAAGTCCCGACGAACTGGAAATCACCGACAAGGATCTGGCCAGCTACAAACAACTGGTCGCCGAGGCGGGCAAACTCTTCGGCGCCCGCCATTATGAGAAGTATCACTTCCTGCTCACGCTCAGCGATGAGACCGCGCATCACGGGCTTGAGCATCATGAGTCCAGCGACAACGGCGCGGCGGAAGACATGTTTGACAATCCCAACTCGCACAACCTGGAAGCTGACCTTCTTCCTCACGAGTTTGTGCATTCCTGGAACGGCAAATACCGCCGTCCCGCCGGACTGGTTCACCTGAACTTTCAGCAGCCCATGCATGGCGACCTGCTCTGGGTCTATGAGGGGATGACCGACTACTGGGGCAACATTCTGGCGGCGCGCACCGGCCTGCGCTCGCCGGAGCAGTTCCGTGAAAACCTGGCCTACACGGCGGCCATGCTCGACCATCGCGCCGGGCGCACCTGGCGTCCACTGCAGGACACGGCTACTTCCGTTCAGATTCTTTTTGCCGCCGCGCCGGAGTGGCAGAACTGGCGCCGCTCGGCGGATTACTATCCTGAAGGCTATCTTATCTGGCTTGAGATTGATTCCATGATCCGCCACCAGACCGGCGGGCGTAAATCTCTCAACGATTTCTGCCGGGTTTTTGAAGGCCCTCCAAGCGGTCCGGCCAAGACCATTACTTACAATTTTGACGATGTGGTTGCCGCCCTGAATCAGGTGGCTCCCTACGATTGGGCAAAATTCCTGCGCGAACGGCTCGACTCCAAATCTGCTCACGCGCCGCTGGGCGGCATTGAAAATAGCGGCTGGAAGCTCATCTATAACGACAAGAAGAACGCGACGATGGAAGCGGCCGAGAAGACCGGCAACGCACTCGACCTGAGTTTTTCGCTGGGCCTCATCGTCACCAAAGCAGGCGATATACGCGACGCCAT
>JBLMYN010000531.1:0-7167 GCA_050258305.1 Actinomycetota bacterium | reverse complement strand
AGTGCCGGAGCCCAAATCCAGCACCGTCTCGCCCTCGCGCAAGTGCCGCGAAGGATCACCGCACCCATAATCTCGCTCCAGTACCTCCGTGGGGATGGCTTTAAGGTGTTGAGGATCGTACGATGTTGGACAACACAGATCGGGCTGTACGCTTTGCGCTCCGGAGGAATATCTCCGCCGCACTGCATGTTCAACATCTACAATACTCTTGCCGGCCTCTGACATCCGAAAACCTCCTAATGAGTACAAGATGCGCCAGTTCGGCGAAGGTTACGGGAGCTTCACTTCTTATTCGGGGAACGGGCACACAGGCTTTGATGGAAGAACTGGTCCAGGCGAGAGCCCTGTCTGGGCAAGAAAAATCCTTAAAATTCGGTAACCTCAGCAGCAGCTTCCGTATCGTCTTCTTGAGCAGGTGTTAGAACCTCAATACCTAGGAGATGAAGTCGATGAAAAGAACCGCAGCAACCTTGCTGGCAACCTTCGTGCTTGTGAGTTTGAGCCTGGCCGCGCCCAAGGAGAAGACTTTCAAGGGTGAAATCATGGACAGCCAGTGCGCCAAGATGGGCTCTCACGCAATGATGCTGAAAAAAGAGGGCATGGGCGACAAGAACCCCAACGATCCCATGGCCAAGAAGATGTGCACACAAAATTGCGTCAAAATGGGCGGGAAATATGTTCTGTTCGACGCCGCTCACAAGAAGATCTATCAGCTGGATGATCAGACAAAGCCCGCGGAGTTTGCCGGGGCCTCGGTCAAGGTGAAGGGCACGCTGGATAAGAGCACTAAGACAATTCATGTCGCTGACATCCAACCGGGGTCCTAGGCAACCCTACTCAAACATGGCAAATGGCCGGGGCCGGACTGGTCGGCCCCTTCCTTGAGCAACCAGCGGCGAAATGAAGCGGGTAAAAATAGCGGCGATCCTTTTCATAATTGTTCTGGCCATCACGGCCATTATCCTGGCTAGTCGTTTCAGCCTGGCTGCCGTGGAGGAACCGGGCCGGGCAGAGACTTACCTGGCTACCAAAGGAAAGCATTTCCTGATAGCGCGCGAGAGCCGGGTGGGCATTCCCAGGGAACCGGCGGATTCCCCCGAAAGTGTGGCTGAGGGTGACAAGCTTTATGGAGCCGAATGCGCTATGTGCCACGGCATGAGCGCACACACCCCCACCGATGCGGGACGCTGGATGTATCCCAGGGCCGCGGACCTGACTTCTTCGGCCGTGCAGGGCTACTCCAACCGGGAATTGTTCTGGATCATAAAGAACGGGATTCGGCTGAGCGGCATGCCGGCATTCGGAAGGGTCGAATCGGATGATCACATTTGGAGTCTTGTTCATTATCTCCGTTCATTGCGTCAGACCAGGATGAAAACAAGCGGCACCGAAACAAGGACATTCCGATCATGCGAGCGAACCGGAACAAGGCCTATGTCGGAACTGGCGACACGCGACTGAGCAAAGCAGTTAACTCAACGCGGGTGTCCCAGGAGCAGGATCTGATCAGGCGTATCCTCACGGGAGAGCGGAAACTCTTCCACGATCTTGTGCGGCCTTATGAGCGTACGGTTTATATGGCTGCTTTTGCCGTCCTCCGCAACCAGGCCGATGCAGAAGACGCTGCCCAGGAGACCATGATCAAGGCTTTTACTCGGCTGGAGCAACTGCAGTCGACTGAGAAATTCAGGCCGTGGCTGCTTCAAATTGCGGTGAACGAAGCCCGCTTAAAACGGCGAAGCCGGCGTGACTATCAGTATGAGCCGCTCGACTCCAACCAGGAGCCGGAAGAGGCGTTCATGCCGCGGGACTTTGCTGACTGGCGGGAAATACCTCCGGAGACGCTCGAGCGCAAGGAGATTCGGCAGATCGTGAATCGTGCCCTGCTGGGAGTCAGCGAACAGGTTGTAAAAGTGAGATTGCATCGGGCCAGGCTCATGATGCGGGAGATGTCCAGCAGCTCAATGTTGAAGAATGCATGGAGATGCTGGGAGTCAGCGAACAGGTTGTAAAAGTGAGATTGCATCGGGCCAGGCTCATGATGCGGGAGAAGCTTGCACCGGCGTTCAAACGCGGCTTCCTGGCGAGATGGCTTTCTTTTAAAGGATTCAATCCATGGTCAGCTGTGAAGACGTTCTAAACGAACTCTCAAATTTTATTGACGACGACATTGACCCGACTCTCAAGGTGGAAATTGAGAACCATTTGAAGAAGTGCCGGCGGTGTTCCGTTCTCCACGACAGCCTTCGCAAGGTGCTGGTCGTCGTGGGCGACGAACGCACATTCGAGATCCCGGTGGGGTTCAGCGAACGTCTACATGCCTTTATTGACCGGCATATAGGCTGACCGTTACTTCGATCGAAAGGCCCATCCTGGCTGCGAAATCCAGCCGCTGCTGCCCGGAAACGCTGCTGGCCTGGAATCTCGTATCGATACCGGAGAGAACGTGAGCAAAGCAGAGTATGTCGCAGCATCGCCGCAGGAAGTCTGCCCGTTGCTAAACGGAATGCGGATTCCCCGCCTGACTCTAAACACCGCTGAAGGACAACCGCTGGATCTGGCAACGGTGGCCGGTGAAAGGCCTGCGGTAGTAGTCTTTTACCGCGGAGGCTGGTGACCACATTGCAACCGGCAGCTGGTTCAACTGCGCGACCTTGATTTCGAAATACGGGAGCTCGGATTTCAGATAATCGGCATGTCTCCAGACCAGCCATCGAAAGTCCGCGAGACAATAAAAAAGCATGGCATTGGCTTCACGCTGCTCTCCGACAGTTCCCTGACTGCCGCCAAGGCGTTTGGAATCGCTTATGCCGTTGATGAAAACACATTGAAAGCCCTTGCGGGGTACGGGATTGATCTCCAGGCTGCGTCCGGACAACTCCATCACATCTTGCCTGTGCCGGCAGTGTTTGTTATCGCAAAGGAGACAATCTGCTTTGAATACATCAATCCTGATTACACCATTCGAATCCATCCGCAATTGCTGCTAAAGGCCGTCCAACTCGCTTGTGAGCGCTCTGCGTGATAGCAGCATTCAGCATTACCCGGCTCCCAATAACCTTGGGCAGTTCCAGTCGCAGGACAGACGGGACAACGCCGCAAAAAGATCAAATGGGACCACCTCGCCATCGATGACTACAGCGGGGAAAGAGCGTAGGCCGAGCTTTCTCGCGAGATCCGCTGCGTCTCTCTCTCTCACATTGCGCACAACGAGTTCGCTGTTGGAAGTGACACGCCGAAGCAGGATAATGACTTCCACACAAAATGGGCAACCCGTGCTGAAAACCTCAATCTGGCGCATTGGGAAATGCCCTCAACATCAGAATTGGACACCATAGAGATACCGAGGACATGTGTGTGGTTGCAGAGATTCGCTTCCGGGACTGCGATTAAGTAGCAAATCGGCATCGATGCTTCTTAAGAAAATCCTCATGTTGCTTGTAGTGCGAGTGGCCGAAGGACAGGGAGCTCCGAGTGAGGGGGCAAGCTCCCCTCACTCGTACAACTGCCCTGCAAACTTAACGGCGCGGGGACCGCGCCTCCGCCAGGCGGACCTCAATGGCCGTGAGGTCGGCGCGCGGTAAGTTACCTTCACTCTATCGCCATCATGCAAGTCATGTAATCCCAGGTTCTTGCCTCCGGCTGGATAGCGGGTTCCGTCGGCAACTTTCAAGGTGTGCAGCTTGCCTGCAGAATCCTTAACCACCAATTCTTGTGCTTCCCGGTCAACGCTGCTGATGCTGCCGGAGAGCGTGCGCGTGACGGTGAAGTTGGATGGCTTGTTTGGGCTGGATCTGGCGGGCGGCGCCGTGGAATCGCTTCAGCACTTATCTGGTTGAGCTCTTTTCGCCGGAACGATGGTTCCGTTGCCCGTTAAGAGACCAGTCATAACCGAAATATTCGACCTCCGGATCCTTCTCAGTCATGTAACGGGCTATGGTTTCCGGTGCATGTTGCTTCACGTACCGCAGGAGGTTGTTTCCCGACACATACGCCCTGGCCCGGGCAAAGAACTGACCTGCGCCGGAAGATTCGCCCGTGAAGTCACCTGCGTACCACTTGAAAATCGGAGAGAGGTAGATCCGGTTGTGCTGTGGATCCGCCTTTAACCCCTTCACGGGATTGCTGAGGAAGTCCCGCATCGCAAGCTGTAACTGGGCATCCAGGTCCTGACCCGCATACGCGAACCTCTGCAGTTTTGGGCAACTCGTGGAAGCACAAACAAGGGCAAAATGGACTCGAGGGTCATGGAAACTACGCGCATGTTCTTCGATCTGATCGAGCGTGAGCAGTTGCCCAGCGACGGCGTGCCGCTCTCTGTCAAAAAATCCGGGGGCTTCCCGCACCCCATTTACCTTTCCACAAACGTGATCGAGCACCGCATCCAGCGTGTAGGCGTTATATGCATTAATCCAGAACGCAAGACGATCATGGTCCGTCGGAAATGTTGCAGGCTGAGCTGACGCCAACTGCTGCAGATACTCGTTCAATTCCCGGCGATTGCGCGCAAGGCCCTCATAATCGACCCAGCCGTCCGGGCTGACATAACGCTCCAACACACGCCCAAAGTCTGTGTGGCTTAACTCTGCAGCAGAGCGGCGGCCAGCATTCCGCGTGCCGTCACTGGCCGATACTTCGATGGTTCCGCACAGAAGCGAGGCAACGACTGCCAACAGCACAGCCGTGCCCCTGAACATGGACCTGTCTCCTCGGACCTTGGCTTCGACTAGATACACTGGGCATCTCCCGCTATTGACGATTCATAACCAGGGGAAATGGTTACAACGCCAGACAGAGACGTTTTTCCGCAGAAAATCAAGGATGCCTGCGGGAGCCGGCCCTTTGTCGATCATGTCCATGCGGGTCCTGGCGTCATCCTTCCTGTGCATACGGCGGAACGGTTTTGTCGTACCACCAATCTGGCCGTCGTGACATCAGTGTTCGTAAGTCCATGCGCAGCTCTTCCACTGTAGGCCGGCCGAGATACCACCATCCGTTGTAGATCTTATAAATGCTGCGATCGCGGTCGAGAACAAACGTATAGGGAATCGCCACGGGGCTGTGGTAAGGGTCGGTTGAGTCGACGATGTCGAGGTCGGTGATGATTTTTTTGTCTTCATCACTCAAAAACGGGAAGGTGGCGGCCAGGCCATCGCGAATTTCACGGTTCAGCATGGGACCGTCAACCGAAATCACAACGAGCCTGCAATAGTTCACCAGCAGCTCCGGCTGGAGATGGGCAACGTAATTCGCCAACTGGCGACGATCTTTCGGTCAATAATATCCGCGCGAAAAAACCACTACGGTTGGAAAACCACGCATGATGCTGGAAAGACGTGTGAGCTCCTTGTCCTGGGTGGGCAATTCGATATCGGGAAACTTCTCATTGGGACGAAGATCTTGACGCACCTGATGTCGCTCCTTACATTTTTTGAGTCGCGCTCGCCTGCGGTTTTGACGCGCAAGCGCCCTTTGTAGCACTTGCCGCCGGCTATGTGCCGGCAAAGGCCTGATCAATCTTCTCTGGATCGAAACCGACGACTACCTCACTTCCGATGACAGTGACAGGGGTCGCCTTGGCGCCAAGGCGTTTGAGTTCGTCCAAGGCTGCGGCGTCCTTACTGATATCACGATCAGTAAATGGCACACCTCTTTGCGAAAGATACTCCTTCGTCCGTTCGCAAAAACATCAGCCGGATTGAGAAGACACGACAATCATCATACTTATGCCTCATCATGGATGATGCGCAGCCGGCGCGAGCGTTACAACACGCGCTTGTCATTTCGCTGAGATAACTGCCATCTGGCCTCAAAGCGTCAGCCTCCTTTTGATGAAAACGTTCCGAGGCTTCGTGCAGATGGTTTGGGGGCATAGAATCGTCGCGATTGGTCATCTTTTCCGGTCAATCGAACGCGACTGTACCCGCAATACCCCTTCTTTTCAGAGCTCTGAGCACCTGCTTCCTGGCGCGGCACAATCTCGTCTTGATGTTGTTTTCGGATAGGCCGAGTACCCGAGACATGTCTGGAACGGCTGTCTGCCTCCAGTAATACATCACCAGCACCTGCCGAAATTTCGGATCCACCTGGCGGAGCGCCCTTCTAACTGCGCGACGCGCTTCATCCCGCACAAGGTGTTCGCTGGGGAGACAATGCGAATCGACGAGCTTTGTTCCCGGTGCGGCATCGAGAGATGAAGAGAGCCGGTTGAAGGCAAGCCTGCGGTGACGCCTCGCTTCATTCGCCGTGATCCGCACCAGCCAATTGGGGAATTTATCGTCAGATCGAAGCTGTCGAAGCCGGGAAAGCGCCTGCACGATGGCATTCTGAATCACGTCCTCCGCGTCATCAGGATTCCGGGTGATCGCTCGCGCAACCGATCTCAATTTGGGCGTCAAGGAATCGATCAGCTCGGCGAATGCCGAAACGTCTCCTTCCCTGTAGCGTTGCATGAACGTACGGCTATCCAATGTTCCCCCAGTCCTGCTGTTAACTCTTGTGGCTGGATCCTGCACTTGCATCGCGTGGTACATATTCGGGCTCCTATGCCTTGCGAACACAGCACATGCCGAAATAGCGCTTTTTTCTGTGACGGGCTCTGATAAGTCCATTTGCAAGCGATTGGCCAAACCTGGATGAATGTCCTTGCTCGTGTGTAACCGTTGCATTGCAATGAAGCGGGCGCGGGCTTCAATGCGCTTTTAGTCAACCAGGAGTTCGCAAGCCGGGTGAGACAATAGACAAAATGATGACATCGTGTTCAGTACGATGACACCGATAAAGCAAGTGCTCTTCGCCTGAACTATGGGACAATCCAGTCGCTTACAGCACGGATGCCACCCTGGGCTCCGGCGTCGATTTTCACAACATAAGCGCCCTTGGAAGCAAAGCGTTGCCCTGGTCCAAGGGCGAGGGCAGGATGAGTCCCGTTATCGAGATGGCTCTCCGCCTCGTGCTCGATGGCTTCCACCAGATAGTCCCGGTAATAGTCTTCCAGGATTTCGTCCAAACCGTACTGGACCATGGTGAGCGCATAGTACGTTTGATATTGGAGCCGCGGATATGGGATATCGATGTTTCGTGAGTGCATCCATTGGCGAACCCGGAAGACACGCGGATAATAAACGGATGGCAGTTCGTAGGGATACGTAAACAACACGTTATCCG
>JBLMYN010000530.1:0-12474 GCA_050258305.1 Actinomycetota bacterium | reverse complement strand
GTGCTCCTCGGCCCCACAGCCAGCGGCAAGACCGCTCTATCACTTTGGCTGGCCCAGCGGCTTCAGGGCGAGATCGTAAGTTGTGATTCGGTGGCGGTGTACCGGGAATTTGAGACAGGCACGGCAAAGCCTTCGCAGCAACAGCGCCGGCTCGTGCCCCATCACCTTATTGACATCATTGCTCCTGATGGTCTCATTACCGCCGGGGATTACTCCCGCATGGCGCGCCGGGTTCTTGCTGAGATTGCAGAGCGCGGGCATCTTCCCATTGTGGTGGGGGGAACCGGGCTCTACCTCCGCGCCCTGCTGGAAGGACTGTTCGCGGGACCGCCCCGGTCAGAAGAGTTGCGCGAGCGTCTGCGCAGGCGTGCGGCAGAGCGCGGGGCCGAGTCTCTGCATCGATTGCTGCTGCGGCTCGATCCTGCCGCTGCAGACCGCATCCATGCCAATGATGTTCCCAAGGTCATCCGGGCCGTCGAAATCTGCCTCAGCGCCCGCAAGCAGATGACCGAGATGTGGCGCCAGGGACGAGACCCGCTGCGTGGTTTCCGCATTCTGCGGATCGGGCTCGATCCTGATCGTGAAGCCCTTTACCAGCGCATCAACAGCCGCGCTACAGAAATGTTCCACCACGGGCTTGTCGAGGAGATCCGCGGGTTACGCGAGCGCTATGGCGATTCAACACGGCCGCTCGCTTCGCTCGGTTACAAGCAGGCCGCGCAGTATCTCGCGGGCGAAATCTCACTGGAACAGGCGATTGCTGCCGCGCAGCAGGGCCATCGCAACTACGCCAAACGGCAGATGACCTGGTTCCGGCGCGAGCCCGATGTGCACTGGCTGCACGGCTTCGGCTCAGACGAACAGGTGCAGCAACAGGCTCTTTCTCTTATCGAGAAGGATCGTCAGGAAAGCAAAGGGCCAGGGGCTGAATCCTGAGCGCCTATTTACTCAGCGCTTCTTCCGCCTTCAACCGGCATCTCTCCAATGCCTGCTGCATCATCATGTGGAAGGACTCCATCTGTTCGTCATCTGCGTTGGCGGGGACAGAAATCGGGCTGCTGGCGTAAAACACCGCGCGGGAAAAAGGCCTGGGAATGAGCATGCGGTCCCAGGAGTTCAGCACCCACGCGCGTTCCACGTGAATATAGAAGCAGCCGATGGGCACTCCGGTTTTTTTTGCCAGCAACACCGGACCCGGCTTGGCTACATAACGCGGCCCGCGAGGGCCATCGATTGTAAAGGCCACAGAATGCCCCTGCTCCAGCTTGCGGCGCATTCCAATCAATGCGCCCACAGCGCCGCGCGAACTGGAGCCGCGCACAGGGATGAATCCGAATCTGGCGATGATCCGTGCGATGTACTCGCCATCAAAGCTGCGGCTGGTCATAACGGCTATCTGGTTATTGCGGCAGCGCTGGGTGGCGGCAATCACGCAGCGGTGCCAGAACGTCCAGATGCAAATCGGGCCGCTGCCATACTCGTTGCAGCGGCAGCCCGGTTCCGGCACGAATGTGTACCGCAACGTGGGCCCAATCACGCGGATCAACAGGGTGGCCGCCCAGGTAATCAGAGCCAGTTGAACGCGCTCACGCACAGAAAAAGTCCGGACAGGCTCCGGAGCAACGTTGTCTCTTTGCTCAGTGGCGGACTCCGCCGGCGTTTCCATGCAAGGTGATTCTAAACGAGTGCCCGGTTAAGCGTATTTGAGCCACTTCACCATTTCCGGCAGAGTAGGCCGCTTGCCGTACATCAGGATCCCCACACGATAGATCTTGGCGCACAACAGCACCAGGGCATAGATGGTTCCCACAAGGATCGCCAGCGAGAGCACTATCTGCCAGAGGGGTGGAGTTTGCACCGCCATGCGCATGAACATGATCAGCGGCGAGGTAAACGGAATCAGAGAACACCAGACGGCCAGCGGCGAGCTGGGCAACTGGATAACACTGATCATTACGACAACGGCGGCAATCAGCGGGATTACCGCCACGAACTGAAGCTGCTGCGCCTCCTGCTCGGAATTAACCATGGATCCGATGGCGGCATACATGGTGCTGTACAGCGCGTATCCCAGCAGGTAAAAAACAGCAAACCAGATGAGCAGGCCGGGAGAAAGCACGGTTTTGAGCTGATTGCGCATGGCCACCGCGTTCGGGACAATGTAGATCAGAGCCACCGCAGCCCAGATTCCAATCTGTGTCAACCCGACGGCGCCGACTCCCAGGATTTTGCCGGCCATCATTTCCTTGGCCTGAGCGACGGAAAGCATTACCTCCATGATCCGCGAGGTTTTCTCTTCCAGCACGGCGCGCATCACATTGATGCCGTAGAGGAGGAGCGACATATAGAGAATCATTACCATCACGACGCTGGTTATCAGGACCACCTGGGGATCTACCGCTCCTTTGCCCGCGGCATCTTCCACGTCCAGCTTCACCGGCTGGAAGACGTTTTTTATCTCCTGATCGCTTAACCCACGCGCCTGCAAGGCGCGCCGCGTCATTGACTGGTTGAGGCTCGCCTGAATCTCGGCATTTTCAATGAAACTCGATGTATCGCGCGTAATGAACGGGATCTTTCGCGCCTCCAACGCATCGTTGGAAGCCCAGACCACTCCGTCCAGGTCTTTGTTTCGCAGCTTTTGTACAAGATCTGCCCGGTGCGCGGCCGAAGTATCAGTGTCCACATCCACCGTAAGCTCCGAAGGCGCTGGCTGGCTTCTTTTCAGGGATGATTTTCGCGCCTCTTCCGCTGAATCTCGTGATTCCTTGTCTGTGTGCAGGAGCTGCGCCTTGATGGTTTCACCGGTTTGCTGGTCAGAAGCCACAACCACCATGTGGCGGGCGTGATGAGACATGCGTTCGGCCAGCATCCCGGGGCCAATTGTCAGAGCACCCATCAGCAGCGGCGTGAGGACCGTCATGATCATAAAAGAGCGCGTGCGGACGCGTTCCAGGTATTCCCGCCGGGCAATCAGCCATATGTTACGCATCGTTCTTTCCCACCACCTCGATAAAGATTTCTTCCAGAGACGGCTCTACGACTTCGAATTTGCTGATCCGGGACCTTTCCGCCGCAATGTGCAGCAGTTGCTGTGGATCGGCCCCCGGCGCCAGCCGCACTTCCACGTAGTTGCCGTAGTTGTTGTACGAACCCACAAGCTCGCCCTTCTGCAGGAAGTCGCCGCTGCCCTCGTACTCAATTTGCACATTGCTTTTGCCGTATTGCGCCTTCACCTGCTTGAGAGGGCCCTGAAGCACGGAGCGGCCCCGATTGATGAGGCAGATCGAGTCACAAAGCTTTTCCACCTGGTCCATGCGATGGGTGGAGAACAGGATCGTGCGCCCGTTCTTTTTGAGGTCCAGCATCACATCTTTGAGCAAGGCGGAATTGACCGGATCAAGCCCGTAGAACGGCTCGTCCATGATGATGAATTCGGGATCATGGAGCAGCGACGCGATGAACTGGATCTTCTGCTGCATGCCCTTGGAAAGTTCCTCGACCTTTTTGTCCAGCTTTTCCGCAATCTCCAGCCGCTCGCACCAGTCCGTTGCCTTTTTGCGCGCCGCGGCGGCGTTCACTCCGTGCAGTTCGCCGAGAAACACAAGCTGGTCAAGCACCTTCATCTTCTTGTAAAGCCCGCGCTCTTCCGGGAGATAGCCTATCTTCTGCAGGCATTTGCGATCGAAGGGCTTGCCGAAGACCCTGATTTCGCCCGAATCAGGAGCGGTGATCCCGATCATCATGCGGATGGTGCTGGTTTTCCCCGCGCCATTCGGACCCAGCAGCCCGAATACTGATCCCTGAGAGATGTTGAACGTCAGGTTATCCACAGCCACAAATTCGTCGTAGGTTTTGCGGACCTGGGAAATTTCAATAGTCTGCATCGTAAGAACGAGCTCCGGCTTTGTATACGGGGGTAGCTTCAGGTTACACGATTTCGAGATATTGGTCGATCCAGCGCCGTACTTCAAGCCGGCGCGAGTCAGTGGGATCGAAACGTAACCCGTAAGCCTTATCTGCCGGGCGCGACCAGCAGATGAAAGCCCGTACCTCCAGCCGTTCAAGCCCGGGAAGCCGGGCCGTGATGCGGATGGGATCGGCGGACGAGATCGGATTCAGGCTGCGGACTGACATGCCGCCGGAACTCACCTCCACGGTCATGACCTTTGCCGTGGTCGCGCCGAATTCGAGGAGCGCTTCGGCGATTACGGGTATGCGCACGTAGCGGCGAAGTTCATGAATGACCAGCAGGTGAGTCGCTCGCACCACCTTCAAAACACTCTGCCGGTCCAGCGGCTCGTCAAAGATCGCATTGATGCCGTAATTCGAGTAGCGCAGGGCTTCCTGCGTGTTGCGCGCGATGCCATAAATAACAATGCTTTTATTCGAACTCGAATTCCGCGCCGCCTTCAGGATGGCCTCTGCCTGCGGGTCATAGAGGCGCAGCACGCAGGCTTCAAACTTCTGCCGGGTGAACATGGTCACAGGATCGCCGGCAATCGCCACCACGTGAATGCCGAACTGCCTGAAGCAGTCATGCATGAAGGCATTACACGCAGGGTCAATGTGTACGCTTGCCGTGCGGGCAACGATCTTCCCCGCAGCGGTGCTGCTTGCCGGCGACAGACTCATGAATTGGCGTTACCTCTCACTTGCTGGCCGAGACTTCCCGTTTGGTTGTGGCCGAGACGATGCGATTTCGTCCTGCCTGTTTTGCGGAATAGAGGGCGCTGTCCGCCGCTGCCACCACTTCATCGCGGGTGATGCCGTGCGTGGGATAGTCCGCCACCCCGCAACTGATCGTCACCGGCCGGGGCACGCCGGGGAAATGATGGCCCTCAATCTGGCGGCGCAGCTTGTCCGCCACCCGCATGGCATTTTCACCCGTGGTTTCCGGCACCACAATCGCGAACTCTTCTCCACCGTAGCGGCACAACAGGTCAGACTTGCGCAATTGCTGCTTCAGAATCGTAGCCACAAGCCGAAGCACCTCATCCCCGAGCAAGTGGCCAAACTCGTCATTGACCCGCTTGAAATTATCGATATCAACCATGAGAACGGACATGCGTCCCTGGAAACGTCCGGCGCGTTCCAGCTCTTCCACGATGCGCATTTCGAAAAAGCGGCGGTTATGAATTCCCGTCAATCCATCTACGTAAGCCAGTTGTTTCATCCGGTCGAAGTAGCTGGCGTTCTGGATGGCGGCGGCGCATATGTCAGCTACGGATTCCAGCGGCTGCATATCATCTGTTTCAAAGGCGTTTTTCTTCGCGCTGTCGAGCGCGAGCACTCCGAGCTTCTCGCCGAAGAAAATCAAAGGAACGCACAGTTCCGACTGGGTTTCCGCGAAACCGGCAATATAGCCATCCACGTCGTGAACGTCATTCTCAATCACGCTTCTTCCCATGGCCAGGGCTCGCGCCGCAACGCCCCTGCCGGGGGCAAGTTGAGAGCCCATGGCCAGGTTGGGCGTCAACCTGCCTTCGTGGGCGCGGACGCGCAGGGAATCGCCTTCCGCCATCAGCACAGCCACATGGTCGCTGTGGAACCACTCCAGAAGCAGCCGGCAGACTACGGTCAGCAACTCATCCAGATCAAGCACAGCGGTGGTCTGACGCGCCACGGCGTTAATGGCTTCCAGTTGCTCAGCGCGCCGGCGCTCGAGCGAATACAGCCGCGCGTTCTCCAGCGCCAGGGAGGCCTGGGTGGAGAAGAGCGTCAGCAGATCGATCATCTCGGAATCAAAAAAGTTCAGGTGCTCGCTCTGGAAGTCGAGCACGCCCACTACTTCGTCCCGCACCATCAGCGGTATGGCCACTTCCGACCCGGTACTCCTGATCACGTCGAGATAGCGGGGGTCTTTGCTTACATCGGGCGCATAGATCGGCCTTTTGAGCTGTGCCGCATACCCGGTCAGGCCCTTGCCGAGAGGAATGCGCAGGCCCTCCACCCCGATTCCGCCCAGATGGGCGCGGATATACAGTTCAGACTTGGCCTTGTCCAGCAACAGGACCGCCCCATCCTGGAGCTGGAAATAATCGCGGATAATCGTGAGGATCTGGTTCAGGACCTCATCCAGGTCAAACGTAGACAAGATCGCCTGGCTGGCGTCATACAAAATGGCGATCTTTTGCATTGATTCAAGCAATGAACCGTAGTCTCCGTTTTGACGGTCAAAACCATGCGGGCTCCCGGGGCGCGAAACGACCGTCGCGTGCCAGAGGGGGTGAGAGCTCGGCCAGTGGCATTGAGTTACTTGAGATTTTACAGCGGAACAAATGCACACGGAAGTAGCTGGCTATAGCACGAAAGTGTCTAGTGCCTGGATGCGAAACAGGTCAATAGAAGGACAAAGATCACCAGGCAGATCCAGAAATCCAGCACCAGCCCCAGGTCAATGCGGAATGCGGTGTGCCGTCCGGCAACCGGCAGGAACCGTTGCACCCCGAAATAGATTGCATTGCCGGCAAGAACCGCCGCCAGGGCAAGCCAGAACCGCCTCCAAAAAGATGGTCTGGAACTCATCTCCGCAGAAGGTCAAGCGGTTCATGGATGTCGGTCACGCGGAAATACCGGGCCAGGAAAGGATGTTTCTTCGCGACCTCCTCATACATGGCATAGGCCACGGCACGATAGGAAAAGTGCCCGGCATGGCCGCTGCGAAGTTCTGAAATGTAGAGCGCCTCGGCAAAATCCATTTTGAACAGCGTGCGCTTGCGAAATGCCATGGGAAGCAGATAAATCGCGGCTTCGCCATGGCCGGACCGGGTGAGCCGGTCATAAGCCTCACTCACACGCTGCATGGCCGCACGGTAGCGCGGCTCCAGCCCGGCGGAAACCACGTCCACCGGCGTATCAAATCCGTGCGCGGCGGTAAACCCCTGCTCAATCTGCGTGCAGCGGCGATGCCGGTGCATATCGCGGAATCCGCCTAAGTCCATAAGAATGTCGAAGCAGAAGGCCTGGCCGGCATGAAATGGCCGCAGCAGCTCGTCGTGGGCCCCGCGATGGCGCATTCCCAGATCGATGATTTCATCGCGCTGTGCGCCGCTCATCTCCCTTACCCGCTCGCGCACCTGGCGATAGGGGTAATGGCAGGCTGAATAGAGCAGTGTGGCCGCAAGCGCGATTTCCACAGGCCCATCTTCTATCAGGTCCACCAGAGGCGCGGGCGCCACCGGCGCACCTTTCATCAGTTCGGCTGCCGCCTGCGCCAGTTCCTGGCGGCTCCTGATCTCATATTCGTTGCGCTCGGCGTACTTGACCAGCGTGGGAGCGACCCTGACCGGGCGCAGCAACTGCTGCTCAGCCCGCATGCCGATTTCGGGATCTGCCTGCCTGATTTCCTCCACCAGAGCTCGCAGCCACTCTGACTGTGCGTTGTATGCCGGCTCCCGCGCCGCCTGTTTGAGCAGTTCACCCAGGTGCTGAACTTCGTGGTAAGGGCTCGAAAGCAAGCGCGCGATCTGAGTCTCCAGCGTGCGGGCGTTCACAATCTGCCCCAGCGAGGTATTGGTGGCCAGCGGCAGCAGATAGCGTGAATTATCGAATGCACGCGCGCGCAGGGTGCGCGTGTACGCGTCTTCCGCCATCTCCGCCGGGCGCGCCACCTGGCTGGTGTAATAGCGCAGCATCTCCTGCGTGAGCGCCTCATACTCGGCAAACAGGAAATCCGCCGCGGCAGTGTACTGCTCGCGCAGGCTCTCCTGCCCCGGGCCAAACTCAGGCACATAGTAGCCGCTCTTTTTGAAATTCTGGTAGCGGGTGGAGCGCTCCTGCCCGTCCCAGCGCTGCTCATCCACCAGCACAATGGCCGCCAGAATTGAGAGCTTTTCCACGGCCAGGGCTATGTGCGCAAGGTCCGCAATGGAACGGTGCCCATATTGGAAATAAAACGTGTTCAGGAACTGCTCGGCCTTCTGCTCGCTGATTTCTTTGAGCGATTCCTTCATGGAAAGCGCGGAACGCGAGTACTTGGCCATGGCATAGGCCTGGACCTCAGGATCGACGCCGTGTACGGCGAAGACGTTTACCTGCGGACCCGAGTTGGTCCCGTTGCTCATTTCCTTCGGTTTGGGTTGGGCGAGGGCTGAGTCAGACATGGGCTCCTGCGATTCTATTCCATCCGGAAATTTAAAAATCCACAATTTAGATCTTCTCACCAGACTTCCCGGTGATCTGATTCTGTTCCGGCCGCCCTGCATCTCATCGGCTATATTCAAGTACCAGACAGGTAAATGGCTCGAATCCGTTCCTATCTCGAGACTGTCAGGGCGGGTGCGCCCGGCGGCGGCCGCCTCACACGCGGATTGCTGTGGCTGATGAGTGTGGCATCAGCCGTGGCGGTGGCCAATCTTTATTACAACCAGCCAATGCTCGCCGCCATGGCGCGCACGTTCCATGTCGACCCGCATGCGATCGGGCTGGTAGCCACGTTTACCCAGGCCGGGTACGCGCTGGGTATGCCGCTGTTCATTCCGCTTGGCGATCTGGTGGAGCGGCGCCGGCTGATCATTTCTTTATTCCTCGCAGTTGCCGTGGCATTGTCCGCGGCAGCCACGGCGCGAAGCCTGACGTGGCTGGTGACGGCCAGCTTCTTCATCGGGCTTACCACGCTGTCTGCGCAAATCATCATTCCGCTGGCGACGGAGCTTTCCGCGCCGCAGGATCAGGGCCACACCATTGGGTCGCTGATGAGCGGCATCCTTCTGGGTATCCTGCTCGCCAGGACATTAAGCGGCTCGGTAGCGGCCCACATGGGTTGGCGGCAGATGTTCTGGATTGCCTCTGCCATGGCCGTGCTCTTTGCCGGGTTGCTCTTTTTCAGGCTGCCTCATGTACCCGCCCACGCCGGCGGAACCTACAGAGAACTTCTCCGTTCGCTGCTGAAGATGGCCGTTGCCACACCCGGGCTGGTGCAGATCTCGCTGGTCGGCGCAATGTTGTTTGCCGCTTTCAGCGCCTTCTGGACAACTCTGGTTTTTCTGCTGGAAACCCCACCCTACCATTACGGCAGCGAAGCCGCGGGAGTTTTCGGCCTGGTAGGAGCGGTAGGGGCGTTCGTGGCCCCCATCGCCGGCAGGTTCTCTGATGTGCGCGGTCCGCGCTTCGTGGTTGCAATCGCGATCTCCGTCTCGGCAGCGGCTTATTTGTGCTTCTGGACGCTGGGACACCATCTTCCCGGCCTGGTCCTTGGCGTGGTGCTGCTCGATGCCGGCGTGCAGTCGGCGCAGGTCGCCAACCAGTCACGTGTGCTGGCCCTGCGTCCTGACGCCCGCAACCGGGTCAACACCATCTATATGATCTGCTATTTCGGAGGAGGCTCAATTGGATCACTGATTGCCGCCTGGGCATGGACGCTCTGGAGTTGGGGCGGCGTATGCGCGGCCGGTGTCGCGTTCCTTGCGCTGAGCGCGCTGATCTTCAAGATGGCGCCACGAAAAAGAACCAGCGCCAGTCTTGGCCCCATAGCTAAATGAATAAGGGGCTCAAGTCTGCAACCGGCGCCGGCCCAAATTTCGTCTTTGGAAAGGTCTGCCTACGATCCTTTCTTGGCAGATTTGGCCTTCTTGGCCGTCTTGGCTGTTTTGGCCGGAGTGATGGATTCAGCGGTCAACGTGCTTCCGGTCAACGATCCCTTCACTGTGACGCGCTCGCCGGCATACTTGTCCAACTCGGCCGCGTTGCCCTTCAGCGTGTACATCTTTTTGCCGACCATCAAAGCGTAATCGGAACCGCCTTTCACGCACTCGCGAGTGCATTCCGCCGCGCTCTTGCCCTCCATCATGTGCTTGTTTCCGCACATGGTGTCGCTGACCTGGCCTGTGAGCGTTGTTGTCTTTTTTGCAGTATGCGCTTTCGTGGCCTTGTGCGCCTGTGCCGAGCCCAGGGATGAAGCAAGAAGCAGCACGAGCGCTGCCAGTGAAATCTGGATGCGGGTTCTCATTCCTATGGTTCTCCTTTGCGGCGTGAAAAAGAATACAGGGGATAGCCGCCGCATGGAGCGGATTGTAACATTTGCTCCGGCCCGATCATGCATGAACGAGTTCTTCTTCTTTCACGGGCTGTCCGCGCCGGATCGCCCGTTCTTTCATCATCACGAAAAACACCGGCACCAGGATGAGCACGTTGATGGTGGAGGTGATCATCCCGCCGACAATTGGAGCCGCAATGGGCTTCATGACGTCCGAACCTATGCCGGCTCCCCACAAAATCGGCGCCAGGCTGGCCAGGACTGCCGTTACCGTCATCAGCTTGGGGCGCAGGCGCAAGACCGCCCCGTCAATCGCTGCATCTTCAATGTCCTGCTTGGTCAGGACGTTTCCTGAGCTCAGTTTTTTATCAAGGGCTTCATGCAGGTAGACCACCATCACTACGCCGGTCTCCACCGCAATCCCAAACAGGGCAATATAGCCGACCCAGACCGCGACGCTGAAGTTGTAACCCAGCATCCACTGCAGCATCAGGCCCCCGGTCATGGCATACAGAGTCGGAAAGATCAGCACCAGCGCCTCGGTAACGGAATTGAAGACCATATAAAGAAGCAGGAAGATCGCGAAGAACACGATGGGCAGAATGATTTTGAGCCGCTCGCGTGCGCGCTGTTCAAATTCGTACTCGCCCGACCACTGGTAGGTGTATCCGGCGGGCAGCTTGAGGCTGCTGTGCAGGAGCTTTGTCGCGTCCTGCACAAACCCGCCGTAATCGTTTGTGTTCAGGTCGATGTAAACGTAGCCGGTAAGCTGTCCGTCTTCATCGCGTACCATGGCCGGCCCGCGCGAGAACGAAATTTTTGCCAGTTGCGCAATCGGCACCTGCGCGCCGCCCGGTGCGCTCACCAGCACGCGGCTCAGGCTGTCCAGATCGCTGCGGAAATCGCGATCATAGCGGACGTTGATCGGGTAGCGCTCACGCCCTTCAACATTCTGCGCGATGTTCTCGCCCCCAATGCCTGACGACACCGCCTGCTGCACGTCCTGAATCGTCAGTCCGTAGCGAGCTGCCTCGGCCCGGTTTACGTCAATATTCAGATAGAAGCCGTCTGAGACGCGTTCGGCGAACACTGCCCGCGTCTGTTTGTCCGCAGACAGGATTTTCTCCATCGCCGCACCCAGTTGCTGGATGGTGTCCAGGTTGGGTCCCTGGATCTTGATTCCCACCGGCGTTTTGATTCCGGTCAGTTCCATGTCGAGCCTGTTCTGGATCGGCATGGTCCATGTATTCGACAAACCGGGAAATTGCAGCTTCTGGTCCATTTGCTGGATGAGCTTTTCGTACGTCATTCCCGGCCGCCACTGATTGCGGGGCTTGAGCACGATGGTAGTGTCATACATCTCCAGCGGCGCATTGTCCGTGGGACTATCCGAGCGCCCCGCGGCGCCCAGCACGCTCTCGACTTCAGGAAAGCTGCGGATGATCTTGTCCTGCTGCTGCATGAGGAGAGTGGCCTGCGTGATGGATATTCCCGGCAAAGCAGTCGGCATGTAGAGCGCGGAGCCCTCGTAGAACGGCGGCATGAACTGGCTGCCCAGCTTGAATGCCAGCGGCAGCGTCGCCGCCAGGAAAATCAGGTTAAGCGCGATCGTGGTCTTCCGGTTTTTCAGGCACCACCGCAGCACGGGCAGATAGATTGCCTGGGAAACGCGCGCGAACGGATTCTGGCTCTCCGGGCGCAGTTTGCCGCGTATCCACATCACCATCAGAATCGGAACCACGGTAATGGCCAGAAGGGACGAGAAGCCCACGGCCAGCGTCTTGGTCCACGCCAGCGGACGAAACATGCGTCCCTCCTGCGCTTCCAGCAGGAACACAGGGAGGAACGAAACAACGATGATCAACAGCGAGAAGAACAGCGCCGGGCCAACCTGCTTGGCCGCGTAGATCAACACACGGCGGCGCTCCGTCTCGGACATGCCGGCGCCATAGGCCGGATGCTCCGAGAGATGCCGGTAGCCGTTCTCCACCATCACAATCGCGGCGTCAATCAGCACTCCTATGGCCAGCGCCAGCCCGCCCAGTGACATGATGTTGGAGCTCACGTGCAGGTAGTACATGGGAATGAACGACATCACCAGCGCCAGCGGAAGCGTGAGGATGGGAATAAAAGCCGACCGGAAGTGAAACAGAAAGGCGATGCAGACCAGGCTCACAATCACCGCTTCTTCGAACAGATCAAATTGCAGAGTGGCAATGGAATCTTTGATCAACCCGGAACGGTCATAAGCGGGAACAACCTCGACTCCTTCCGGCAATGAAGACTTGATCTGCGCCAGCTTCTGCTTGACGCCGTTGATTACCTGCAGGGCATTCATGCCGTCGCGCATAACCACGATGCCGCCGACTGCTTCGCCTTCACCGTTCCAGTCGATCGCGCCCTCGCGCGTGTCCGGCCCGAAAGACACCGATCCCAGGTCTTTCACCAGCACGGGCGTGCCATTCTTGGTGGCGACCGGTACATTTTCCAGGTCGCTG
>JBLMYN010000529.1:0-4519 GCA_050258305.1 Actinomycetota bacterium | reverse complement strand
CGGCCTTTACCGTGGCTGGTTTGTTCATCTGCTCCTGCACGTTGCGATGCACCACGGGAGCAATCTGGCGGATCTCCGACATCAACTCGTCAAACTGGTCAGGGAAGAGAGATTGCATGCCGTCAGAAAGCGCGCGGTCAGGTTCGTTATGGACCTCTACGATCAGGCCGTCCGCGCCTACGGCAATCGCTGCCCGCGACAGCGGCACAACTTTGTCCCGCTTGCCCGTGCCATGGCTGGGATCAACAATGATCGGCAGATGGCTCAGCTTCTGCACCGCCGGAACAATGCTTAGATCCAGCGTGTTGCGCGTGTGGTCGGCGAACGTGCGTACGCCACGTTCGCATAACACAACCTCGTAGTTTCCTTCGCTCAGGATGTATTCCGCGGCCATCAGGAACTCTTCCAGAGTCGCTGACATACCGCGCTTCAGCAGCACCGGCTTCCGCAGGCGCCCGGCCTTCTTGAGCAGTGAGAAGTTCTGCATATTGCGCGCGCCAATCTGTATGCAGTCGGCATATTCAGCTACCAGGTCCAGCGACTCGTTGTCGATTGCTTCCGTGACAATCCGCAGGCCAAAGCGCTCGCGGATCTCAGCCATGATCTTGAGTGCCTCCTCGCCCAGGCCCTGGAAGGCATAAGGCGACGTGCGCGGCTTGTAGGCGCCGCCACGGAAGAATCGCACGCCGGCCCTGGCCACTCGCTCGGCGATGGCAAACGCCTGCTGGCGCGATTCGATCGAGCACGGTCCGGCAATGATTCCCAGATCGCGCGCGCCGAAACTTCCGTCGGTCGCAGGGAAGCGCACGATCGTGTCTTCTTCTTTTACGTCCCGGCTGACCAGCTTATAGGGTTTGGAAACGATGATGACTTCCTGGACGCCGGACATCTCCTCCAGCGCCCCAGCCTCCACCGCTCCCTTGTTGCCGGTGATGCCGATCGCCGTGCGCTGGGCGCCGGGGATGGGATGGGCCCTGTATCCGAAGTGTTCAATCCGCTCACAAACTGCGCGCACCTGTTCGTCCGTAGCGTGCGCTTTCATCACGACCAGCATGGTTAACTTCCCCTCGACAAGTATTTAAGTTTACTTTGATTCGGCGCACCGGAGCAACGAAAACCCGCGTGATTAGCATGTTAGAATCAATCGTTTAGCGCATGTTGGCGTCAAAAACAGGGGCAAAGCCGAAGCTCAGCATGAAAGATGTGCTGCTGTGGTCGCACGGAGAGCCGCCGCTACCCGGTCCCCGACGGATCGGCATTCACACGTCGACTGCAGGTGGCGTGGAAATGGCAGCCGAGCGGGCATACCGTCTGGGGGCGAATTGCTTTCAAATTTTTTCCTCCAGCCCACGCCAGTGGAAGCCTTACTCGCTGGCCCAATCGCAGTGCGACCAGATGATCATGCTGCGTGACAAATACAGGCTTGCGCCGCTGGTCATCCACGTCAGCTACCTTGTGAATCTGGCCAGCGCAACGCCCGATTTCCATCGCAAATCAGTGGAAGCATTTCGCGGAGAACTCGAACGGGCTCTGGCGCTCTGTGCGGACTATCTGGTCTTGCACCCCGGCTCGTTTCGCGGCCGCAGCCGCGAGGAGGGCCTGCAACTGGTGGCGCATTCCATTGCCGAGGCTGCGCAGGGACTGGAACTGGCGAAATCGAAATTGATGGTCCTGATTGAGAACACAGCCGGCGCCGAATTTTCCCTCGGCGGATCGTTTGAGCAGGTGGCGCATCTACTCGAATACCTGCGTCCGGTCTGTCCGGTGGGCGCGTGCATTGATACCTGCCACACCCACGCATGCGGCTATGACATTGTGAGCGAAGCCGGTTACGAGCAGACAATGCAGGAACTGAATGAAAGAATCGGGCTCCAGCACGTGCGCGTCTGGCATTGTAATGACGCGAAGGACCCGCGTGGGTCGAAGCGTGATCGCCACGAGCACATCGGTGAAGGGACGATCGGGCTTGAGCCGTTTCGGCGTCTGTTGAACGACGCTCGCACTGCACACGCGGCTTTTATCGCGGAAACGCCGATTGACGAGCCGAAAGACGATTTACAAAACGTCGCAACCCTGAAATCCCTCGTCGAGCCCGCGAAGGCCCCGGCAAGGATTCCGGCAAAAAGAAAAAGAGCTTAAGATAGAACATGGCTGAGACAAAGGACATTTCCGCCAACCCACCGCAGCGCCAGACGGAGGAACGCTACGATCCGCAGCGCATAGAAGAAAAGTGGCACGCCCGCTGGCAGGCTGATCCCCGCTTGTTCGCCGCCGATCCCCCTGACAGCACGCGCAAGAAATATTACGTGCTGGAGATGCTGCCCTATCCCTCCGGCGTGCTTCATATGGGACACGTCCGCAACTACGCCATTGGAGATGCGCTTGCCCGCTATATGTGGATGCAAGGCTACAACGTGCTTCATCCCATGGGCTGGGATTCGTTTGGCCTTCCCGCGGAAAACGCCGCCATCAAGAACAAAGTTCCGCCGCGGCAGTGGACGTTGCAGAACGTCGCGGCCATGAAGAAGCAGATGAACCGCATGGGGTTCAGCTATGACTGGTCGCGCGAGGTTACCACCTGCCTGCCCGAGTACTACCGCTGGAACCAGTGGTTCTTTTTGAAGCTTTACGAAAAGGGTCTCGCCTATCGCAAGAACAGCAAGGTGAACTGGTGTCCGGAGTGCGCCACCGTGCTCGCGAACGAACAGGTTGTAGGAGGGAACTGCTGGCGGCACGAGGACACACCGGTTGTCCAACGCGAGCTTGAGCAGTGGTTCGTTCGTACCACCGCCTACGCGGAAGAGTTGCTTCAGGGCCTCGACCAACTTGAGGGCTGGCCGGAAAAGGTCAAGACCATGCAGCGCAACTGGATCGGCCGAAGCGAGGGCGCGCTCGTGGACTTCAAAATCGATGGGCCGATTGGTCCTGCGGGCGATACGGTCACCGTCTTTACCACTCGAATCGACACCATCTACGGCGCAACCTCAATCCAATTGGCGCCGGAGCACCCGCTCGTTTCCGATCTGATCGGCAACAATCACCACCTTCATGCAAAGGTTGAAGAAATGCTTGCGGAGCAGAACCGCGCCAAAGAGGCCGGGGAAGTGGAGTCGATGGAAAAGCACGGCGTGTTTCTCCATCGCTATGCCATCAATCCCTTCAACCAGGAGAATATCCCGGTCTGGGTGGCCAATTACATTCTCATGGACTATGGAACGGGCGCCATCATGTCCGTGCCGGCACACGACGAACGCGATTACGAGTTTGCCCAGAAATACGGCATTGACATTCGTATAGTCATTCTGCCGCGGCGCATCGGGGAGCCGCCCCCGGAGGGCGAACCGGAGAAGCCCGTGCTGCCGTACACCCTGACAGACAGCATGCTCATCAATTCCGGCGAGTTCAATGAGCTCTCGAACGAAGAAGCCATCCGCAAGATGACGGCTTATGCCGAGCAGCACAGCTTCGGCAGGGGGACCGTAACGTATCGCTTGAAGGATTGGGGCATCTCACGGCAGCGCTATTGGGGTACGCCCATCCCCATGGTTTACTGCGAAAAGGATGGCGTAGTGCCGGTACCGGAAGACCAGCTTCCGGTGTTGTTGCCGGACAACGTCGACATCACGTTGCAGGGCGGATCGCCGCTCGGCCGTATGCCGGAGTTCGTGAATACCACGTGCCCCAGGTGCGGCGGCGCGGCGCGGCGAGAGACCGACACCATGGACACATTCGTCGATTCGTCCTGGTACTTCTATCGTTACACCTCTCCGCAAAGCTCTGACCGGCCGTTCGAGACGGCGAACATCGATTACTGGTTTCCCATCGATCAGTACATTGGCGGCGTGGAGCATGCCATTTTGCACCTCATCTATTCGCGCTTCTGGACCCGGTTCATGCGCGATCTCGGCCTTGTGCACAATGACGAGCCCGCAACGCGCCTCTTTACCCAGGGCATGGTAATCAAGGACGGCGCCAAGATGTCGAAGAACAAGGGCAACGTGGTTTCGCCTGATGACATGGTGGCCCGTTTCGGCGCCGATTCCACGCGATGCTACGCGCTTTTCGCTGCGCCTCCGGACCGCGACCTCGACTGGCAGGAAGCCGGCGTTGAAGGCGTGCACCGGTTTTTGGGCCGGGTGTATCGGTTTATCGTGAGGAATGCGGGTGTAACCAGGGGCAGCAACGGGAGAGATGGGACCGGCTTCGTCAGCGCCGGCCAGCTTTCGCCCAAAGCGCGCCAGGTGCAGCGCAAGCTCCACCAGACGATCCGCCGGATCACTGAAGACTTCCAGGGGCGCTGGCATTTCAACACATGTGTAGCCGCCATCATGGAATTCGTCAACGAGGTTTATGGCGCGGAAGAGGAGATTGCCACCGGGAAATTCCCGCAGCAATTGCTCGCTGACGTGCAGCGCAATCTCGTATTGTTGCTTGAACCTTTTGCGCCCTATCTGGCCAGTGAACTCTGGGGGATGCTGGGCGAAAAAACTGACTTGCTCCGCCAGCCCTGGCCTCAGTA
>JBLMYN010000528.1:0-4290 GCA_050258305.1 Actinomycetota bacterium | reverse complement strand
CGTCCGTGTCTGCGACCGCCTCCACCCCCG
Source organism: Actinomycetota bacterium (assembly GCA_050258305.1). Lineage (GTDB taxonomy): Bacteria > Acidobacteriota > Terriglobia > Terriglobales > Acidobacteriaceae > Angelobacter. Next base: position 4,260 of record JBLMYN010000528.1, on the reverse strand, counting down.
CCGCCATGGCGTCCGCCGCCGCGAGGAGGCCGATCAGGACGATCTCCGCCGGCATGCACGGTTTCGCGATTCGCGTCTTCGCGATTGAAGTTGGGTTCCTCTTCTTCATCGAAGTCACCGCCGCCCTCGAACGTGATGGTTTCTTCGCCGCCGCGAGGCTCTGGCGCTTCCTCGCCTTCGGCTGCGGGTGGAGCAGCCGCCTCACCGCCTTCCGCCCGCTGCTGCGCCGCCATCTTCGCGCGCTGTTCCTTGAGGATGGCCTTGCGCGACAGCTTGATGCGGTTCCCTTCGATGCCAAGAACCTTTACCAGCACCTGGTCGCCTTCTTTCAGTTCGTCCTTGACGTCTTTGACGCGATGCTCGGCAATCTCGCTGATGTGCAGCAGGCCGTCAGTCCCGGGAATGATCTCGACGAAGGCGCCGAATTCGGCGAGCCGCACCACCTTGCCGAGATACGTCTTGCCAACCTCCGGCACAGCGGTGAGATCGTTGATCATCTGGATGGCCTTTTGCGCCGACGGGCCGTCGTTCGATGCCACGTTGACTTTGCCAGTATCGTCCACATCGATCTTGACGCCTGTCTGATCAATGATGCTGCGGATCATCTTGCCGCCGGGCCCGATCAGGTCGCGAATCTTGTCCACAGGAATCTGCAGCGTATAAATACGCGGCGCGAAAGTGGAAATCTGCTCGCGTCCGCCGGTGATGATCTCCTCCATCTTGTCCAGGATGAACATGCGCCCGCGCTGTGCCTGTTCCATGGCTTCGCGCATGATTTTGGAGGTGATGCCGGTGACCTTGATGTCCATCTGCAGAGCGGTAATTCCTGTGCGTGTTCCGGCGACTTTGAAATCCATGTCGCCGTAGTGGTCTTCCGCGCCTGCGATATCCGTGAGGATGGCGTATTCGTCGCCTTCCTTCACCAAGCCCATAGCGACGCCTGCCACTGAAGACTCCAGGGGAACGCCCGCATCCATCAGCGAAAGCGATGCTCCGCAGACCGTGGCCATAGATGATGAGCCGTTCGATTCCAGGATGTCAGAGACCACGCGGATCGCGTAGGGCCATTTTTCTTCCGGCGGCAGCACCGCGGATACGGCCCGCTCCGCCAGGGCTCCGTGCCCCACTTCGCGACGGCCCACTCCCGTCATGCGGCCCACTTCGCCCACAGAAAATGGCGGGAAGTTGTAGTGCAGCATGAAGCGCTTCTTGGTTTCGCCCTCAAAGCGCTCGATGCGTTGCATGTCGTCGGGGGTGCCCAGCGTGGTGGTCACCAGCGCCTGGGTTTCACCGCGGGTGAAGATCGCCGAACCGTGGGTGCGTGGCAACACGCCGACTTCAATCCAGATGGGCCGGATCTCATCAAAGGCGCGCTGGTCAGGACGCCGCCGGTCCTTGGTTACCTGCTCGCGGAAGATGCGTTCGCGCAGCAACTCGTAGTAATGAGAGAGCTTGTGTGCCGCCTCGTCATCGTCTTCGGGCAACTCCGCTTTCAGGCGGGTCTTGATTCCCTTGACCAGATCATAGCTCTCCAGCTTGGGATGTTTCTTGGTGTCGAGCGCATCGGTCAATTCAGCGCCGACCTTCTTGCGCAGCTGATCAAAGTACGCCTGATCGAACTCCGGCGGCTCCACCTGCCGTTTCGGCTTTCCTGCGCGTTTCGCCAGGTCGATGATGGCGGCGCAGATTTTTTTGATCTCCGCGTGGGCAAAGTCGATTGCGCCCAGCACCTGGTCCTCGGTGACCTCTTTGGCCCCCGATTCCACCATCACGATGCCTTCCGCGGTTCCCACCACCATGATATTCAAGCGGCTTTCCGCCATCTCTGAATACGTGGGATTGATGATGTATTCATCGTTCACAAAGCCCACACGCACCGCTCCCACAGGACCGTGAAAAGGAATGTCGGAAAGCGTAAGCGCGGCGGACGCGGCGTTGATGGCGAGCACGTCGGGATCGTTTTCAGTATCGGCGGAGAGCACCAGGGAAATTACCTGGGTCTCATTGCGGAACCCTTCGGGGAACAGCGGGCGGATGGGACGGTCAATCTGGCGGCTGGTGAGAATCTCGCGTTCCTGCGGCCGGCCTTCGCGCTTGATGAAGCCGCCGGGAATGCGTCCGCCGGCGTAGGTGTATTCGCGGTAGTCAACCGTGAGCGGGAAGAAATCAATCCCTTCTCTTGGGTCCGGTGCGCAGCACGCGGTTCCAATCACCACATTGTCGCCCAGCCTCACAATGGCGGAGCCTTGCGCCTGTTTCGCCAGATGTCCGGTTTCTATTTCAAGGGTTTTGCCGCCTGTCAGGTCAACGGTGGCTGTCTGTTTCATGAGCTCCTCGTTTCCAGGAGGGCCAGAGTGTTAGCCATACTTGAGAGCATTTTAATAAGCGCGGCGAAAGACATGGACCTGCGCCCTCAAGTACGCGAACTGGTCTGCAGTCACGCGCTTGCGGGCTTGAGTTTCCGCACCGTCCATCCTGGTGCTTGGCATGGACGGCATGAAATCATTCGGAGTTTTTGGCGAGTCCGGCAGTGGCGCGCCGGATCCGGGGTCAGGAGAGGTCCCACATGACGGGGCTTCTCGCTTAAGCTTGGGATGCATACACGTCTCCCTTCGGCTTTGACCCATTCAAACGTCCGATGAATCTTTTACTTGCGGATTCCAAGTTTGTGGATGACGTCTTTGTAACGCTCAGTATCGTATTTCTTCAGATAATCCAGCAGGCGTCTACGCTTGCTGACCATCATGAGCAAACCGCGCCGGGAGGCGTGGTCCTTCTTATGCGCCTTGAAGTGCTCGGTCAACTCGCCGATCCGCTCACTCAGGATTGCAATCTGGACTTCCGGGCTTCCGGTATCTGACTGGTGCGTGCGGAAACGGTTAATGACGTCGGCCTTGCGCTCTCTCGCTAACACTTAAACTGGTGCACTCCTATCTCTAAATCTTGTCCTTCTAGTGACTTAAACAGCCTAACACGCTGAGTGCAAGGCTGTAAACAGCGTCCGGGCGGATTTCCCGCCGGAGACCAATTCCCCGCAAACCGGTCATTTCGGACCAATATTTCGACCCATATATACTCAATGATTTCGATTCGCAGCTTTGCCCGGGTCTTTCCAGGCGCCGTCCGTAAAAGGTTTGGGGGGATCAGCGAAGCTGGTTTGCATTTTTTATGAAAGTTGCCATTGACGTCCACAGCATAGGCTCGCAGGCCGGCGGAAATGAGACCTTCTACCGTCAGCTTCTGCACGGTTTGGCACAGGATTCCAGCGCCAATGAGTACACCCTCTTCCACACATGGCCGCAGGCGCCATCAGCCTTCACTCTGGATGACCGTTTCACCTGGAAACAGATCCCTCAGAATCCCCTTCGCCGCATCTGCTTTTCTCTTCCCGCCCTGCTGAAGTCCTCTCCCCCGGATGTCTTTCACTGCCAGTACATCATGCCACCCCGGGTTACCGTCAAAACGGTGGTCACCATCCACGATCTGGCGCACGAACGGTACCCTGAATTTTCGCCCCGGCTGGAAGGCATGCGAATGCGGAAGCTCGTGCCGTGGTCCGCGCGCCGCGCCGATCACATCATCACGGTTTCTGAATATTCCGCCAACGATCTTGTTTCTCTTTACGGTGTGCCGCGCAATAAGATCACGGTGGTGTATCAGGCGCCCTCAGACCGGTTCAGGCCAAGGGACAAACAAGCCTGCAAAGCACAATTGCAGGCGCTTTACGGAATCGACTCACCGTTTATCCTCTACGTTGGCCGCGTGCAGGTGCGCAAGAACCTGAACAGGGTTGCGGAGGCATTCGCCGGGGTGCGAAAGAGCCACCCCGATCTGAAACTTGTGATTGTCGGCAAGCCGGACCTGGCCTATGAAAAGCTGCTCGCGAAAGTGGACGAATTGGCCCTCAAAGACTACGTTCATTTTCCCGGCTACATCGATGGAGACCGCCTGCCGCTCTTCTACAACGCTGCTGAGATGTTTGTCTTTCCTTCCATTTTTGAAGGCTTTGGGCTCCCTGTGGTGGAAGCCATGGCCAGCGGCGTGCCCACGATTACATCCAGGGGTTCGTGTCTCGAAGAAGTTGCCGGAGACGGTGCGCTTCTGGTTGATCCCATGAGCGTAGATTCCATCGCCCACGCGATGACTCAGGTTCTGGAAGATGAAGGACTATGCGGGCAACTCATTGACCGCGGGTTGCGGCGCAGTGCCGCTTTCAGCACAACAGAGTTTGCCGGAACAATTCTGGATGTATACGGGTCG
>JBLMYN010000527.1:0-4751 GCA_050258305.1 Actinomycetota bacterium | reverse complement strand
GGTCTTTATTGCCCACCCCAGGCTGGTGGAGACAGGACTCGATTTGCTCTTCGCGCCGACCATCATCTTCTACGAATCGGGATACTCGCTGCATACGTTGAGGCAGGCCAGTCGACGATCGTGGCGGATCGGCCAGCGGCAGCCGGTGCGGGTCAAGTTCCTGTGCTACGAGGACACCATGCAGGCCAACTGCCTGCGCCTGATGGGACGGAAACTTCTGGTGGCCCTGGCCATGGAAGGAAAATTTGCCGGAGAAGGGCTGCAGAGTCTCGATGAAGACGATGACATGCTGACTTCCATGGCAAAGGAATTGGTCGAGAAGAACGGCATTGGTGAATCGGCTGATACCGTCTGGAAAACACTCAATAGCGAGCACCGGAGACTGTTCCCAACTCGGCAGCCAACGAAATCGGCATTGGAGGTCACGGCCCAGATCGATGCGGAAGCAAATGCTCCAACAAATACTCTGATTGACCAAGTGCTGAACTCTCACTCTGTCCTGGTATTTGGGCAGAGGCCCGAAGATTTGCGCAGCCCACGCCGGCGGCCACGGGCGCCCGCTCCCGAACAAGGAGTCTTGTTCAACTGGAACTGAGTTCAGAGGGAACGATTCAACAGCAGCTTGGTTATAATGCTCACAAAACAAAGAGTATTTGTTCTATCGCGAATGCGCTATGAGACTTACTCGTGCCGCAGTACGACCAGGGGATCGACTTTTGTCGCCCGCCGCGCCGGAATATAGCTTGCCAGGATGGCAACGGCCCCTAACAGCAGAGCCGTCGAACTGAGCGCAATGGGATCGGTTGGTTGCACCCGATATAAATAGCTTTTCAGCAATTGGGTGAGTCCTAGCGACCCTGCAATTCCAATAGCCATACCCAAACTCGCCAGAACCATACCCTGGCCCAGCAACAGCCGCATGACATCGCCTGGCTCAGCTCCCAGGGCGATGCGAATGCCAATTTCGTGCGTGCGCTGTGTGACGCTGTAAGCAATCAAGCCATAAATTCCAATGGCTGCCAGCAATAGCGCCAGCGCTGCGAATACGCTGAGTAATGTCATATTAAACTGGCGCATGGCCACTGCGACGGAGCGCACCTCCTCCATAGTGCGGATCTGTGCTATGCCGACAGAAGGGTCAGTTGCCTGAAGCTGCTGCTCTATGGGCTCGCTAAGCGCCAGCGGGTCAGCCGACGTGCGGACGACAATGTATCCAGGAAACCAAATGGAAACGAGTTTCAACACTGGATAAGACGTTTGTGCCAGCGGAATGTACACGCTGGCCTCCGCTGGCTCGTCGAGATAAGACTTTACATCTCCGACCACGCCAACAACCTGCCAATCGAGTCGCGCAAACTGGAAGCGCTGGCCTACCGGGTTTTGCCCCGGGAACAATAACCGCGATGCTTCTTGGCTGATGACGGCGACAGGCGACGATTTTTCGTCGTCTACTGCGGTCAAAGGTCGCCCCAGCACAAGCGGTACGCCCATGGTTCGAAAGTAGTCGGGCATAATCATGCGAATCCCGAATGTGTGTGGTACTTGCCTATCCCCCACCGAGAGGCCAAAATTTGCGCCCCGTCGGAGAGGCAGCCCGGCAATTACAGCTGAAGCCGACTGCACGCCGGGTAGCGATCCAATCCTCTGCACAGCCTGGCCGTAGTAGCGCGAGACCGCTGCTGTCGAGCTGTACTGCGAGCCGGAGAGATAGACCTCAGCTGAAAGCACGTGGCTGGGATTAAAGCCGGGATCGGTGTTAAGCACCTGCCAGAAAGTTTCGATTAACAACGCGGCTCCTGTCAGCAGCACCAAGCATAAAGCCACTTCGCTGACCACGAGTGCGGCGCGGAAACGCCCGTGTTTTCTGCCGCTGCTGACTCGGCCCGTGGCTTCACCAAGCTTTTCGTGAATTCCTCGGGAAGAGGCGCGCAAGGCAGGAGCTAGACCAAACAAAATTCCGGTGATGACCGCCAGCGCCAAAGTGAATGCGAATGCCCAGCTGTCAAAGTGAATGTCATTGGCCCGTGGCAGATCTGAAGGACTCAGCGCCACCAGCGACTGCGTCGCAATGCGCGCCAACAGCAGCGCCACCATAGCAGCGATGATCGAAAGCAAAACGCTTTCTGTGAGCAATTGCCGCGCCAGCCGTTTCCGCGAAGCACCCAGTGCTGCGCGCACTGCAAATTCACGGCTGCGTGCCGTGTCGCGTCCAAGCAAAAGATTGGCAACATTGGCGCAGGCTATCAGAAGCACGAATCCCACTGCACCAAATAACACCAATAAGATCGTACGAACATCGCTCGAAAGCATCGTCTGATAAGGCTGAATGCTAAGCGTAGTTGTGGGCCCTAGCTCCTTAGGAAATGCCTTGCGGAATTCAGTGCTAATGCTCCCCATCAGCGACTGGGCTTGAGCCAGCGAGAGCCCTGGCCCGAGTCGGCCAAGAACTTCGATGTTCTGCCCGGAGCCTGCGGTTTCGCTGACCAGTGCCAGTGGCGTCCATATATCGGTATCGCCGGAGAAAATGGGATCAACACTGGCCTCCAAGCCTGGTGGCATGACGCCGACAACAGTGAACGGCTCACCATTGAGTGTGATCGTTCGCCCAATCGTTTCGCTATCACCGTTCATCTGTTTTTGCCAGACTCCATAACTGACGATGGCTACATGAGCGCCGTTGCCGATATTGTCATCAGCAAGAAAATCGCGTCCCAGAACCGGCCTGATCCCGAGAACATGAAAGTAATCGGTGGAAACCGGTTGTCCTTTGACGCGCTCAGCCCTATTGCCCACGCGGAGGTTGTAGCCCTGGACAGTGTAGCCCGCAAGAAACTGGAATGTAGAATCGTGCTCGAGCAGGAATTGCAGCTCGTCGTAAGTCACATCTTTTTCGCCGCTGCCACGCGGCGAAGATTCCGTAAGCTCGACAATCCGCTGCGGCTGCTGATACGGCAGCGGCCGAAATACTACGCCATAAACAATGCTGAACACCGCAGTATTCGCGCCAATACCGAGAGCCAGCGTAATCACCGCGACAGCCGTAAAGCCCGGCGCCTTGCGCAGCATGCGCAGGCCGTACTTCAAATCGAGTAACAGATTTTCGACAAACGGAATAGATTCCTGATCCCGATAAGCTTCCTTGACCGGCTCGATTGCGCCGAGTTTCAGCAGGGCTTGGCGGCGTGCCTCGGGGGGCGACATGCCAGCGCGAATGTTTTCCTCAGTCTGAAGCGTGATGTGCTCCTCAATCTCTGCGCAGAGGCGATCCTCCTGACGGCGACCGGCGACCAGATTTGCTAGGCGTGTTAGAAACTGGCGAGCGCGTTTCATTTCAGGTTCTCCGCTGTAACCGCAAAAAAGCGCGCAATGATCTCGGCTGTCTGTTCCCAATCACGAGTTTCAGAGTGGAGCTGTTTCCGTCCGGCACGGGTCAGGTGGTAGAACCGAGCTTTGCGATTGTTCTCCGACGCGCCCCACTTGGAACTTATTGCGCCTTCCTGCTCCAGCTTCAACAACACGGGATACAGGGTGCCTTGATTTACCGCGAGCAGGTCACCACTGATCTGCTCAATACGTCGTGCTATGCCGTATCCATGTAATGGTCCCAAAACATCAAGAGTCTTGAGCACCATCAGGGCCAGCGTACCCTGCCGAACATCCGTCTTTTCCTTCATAAGCACTGGTTTCCTTTGGGGTTCCAACAGGTACACGCCAAAAGCGTAACATACTTCCTCTTGGAAACCAACAGGTGCTGTGTGTCGGACCAGCGCAGCGATAACATCCAAGCCGCGCACAGAAAGTGCAATCTCAATAAGGGGTCCAAAAGGCTCTGACCGAGAGCTGTCGCACTCGAAGCGGCTCAAACTCGCTACTGCCAACTATTTCAGCCCTACGGAGGAATCATGTTTACCGAACTGAAGTCCCTGCTCGAGAGGCGGACCCTGACGATCACGGTGGCGGCGTTGCACGAAGACCATATCCGGGTCAATGTCATCCCCCATTCCCGCCCCGAGGACACCAAGGTCAACGAGCAGATTACCTATTCCCACAAAGACGAAGTTTCCCGGATTCCCGAGGCTGCAGTGAAAGCGCTGACAACGCCGATCTCACTCACTGGAACGCCTGAAGAAATCGATTTGAGGTTGTCCTCGGTCCTGCTGGAATTTGTCGAATCACATGCGCAGCTGCAGGGCTCGTTTGATCGCGCCAGTTCAGAAATCGCCGAGGCCGTAAGAGCCATTGACGAACGCAACGAGGCCAAATCGAAATCCAAGGCAGCGAGTTCGAAGAGCGATACCAAGCCGGATGCCAAGAACAACTCTGACGGTGGTCCCTCGAAAGCCGAAGATACACTCCCATTGTGGTGGACCAATAGCTCAGTGTCTCCGCCAGGCGCGGCTGCTCCGGCGTCTGCCCCAGTGCTCGCACAAGCTGACGGATCAACCGGGACCGAAGAATCCAAAACAATACAGGAGGTAACCGGGAATGTCGGTGAAAGTCACAACGCTTGAGCGGGAGTTCGTCTTTGATGGACACGCGCTGCCCGATCCAAATCCAAGCCTGTCGGTCGAGCAGGTACGAGAGATGTACATTCCGACCCATCCAGAGATCACCACGGCCAGCGTCACCGGCCCTGAGACCGTCGATGGCAAGCTGCGCTACACCTTCAGCAGGGCTATCGGTTACAAGGGATAACCATGCGGCAACCAGGCGAAAGGACGCGCCTGCTGCAGGCGCTCGAGCGCGCTGCA
>JBLMYN010000526.1:0-3006 GCA_050258305.1 Actinomycetota bacterium | reverse complement strand
GCGGAAGCCACCACAGGCCTTCACTGGTAGGCCAATCGGGCACGGAGAGGCCGGCGTTATTGCTGGTAACCAGGCCACCCGCGATGAGCAGGAGAAAAGCCAGAACGGCGACTAACACGGTAAAGCGATGATGGGCGGCATTGTATCTGGTGGGGGTCAGAACAGCTCCTTAAAACCTACCATTTTAGCATCCCGGCGCAGCGTGTAATGCGCCGGGATTCGCCATGCACGACAATGTGATAAGCGGTGACTGAGCAATTTGAGAAAGCCGGACGATTGAACCGCCGGCCCACCTTTTCAGTTGTATCGTGAAACGATCAATTTTACTTTTACTATTCCAAATACTCAACCACCGGTCTGTGTCACCTGGCTGAGTACACGAAGTTTGCCCTGGCTGTTTGCTTCGGCCCGACTTTGATTTTCATGTCTTTCTCGCCGAATTTTTCGTGGACGGCGGCCAGCGTGTACTCGCCGGGAGGCAGGCTCCTGATTTCGAAGCTTCCGTCCGGGCCGCTCACCGCGTAATAAGGATTCGACATCACGTTGACGTAGGAGCGCATCCACGGGTGCTGGTTGCATTGCAGCACGATCATCATCTCCGGATTAGGGAAGCTCTTCACAATCGGCTTGTCCGTGGGCATCTGTGTTTCATTCCACGCCGGATTGTTTTTCGGCATGTCATGAATGTTGTGGTCCGCCTGGTCGGTGTTGCTGATCTTGAACGGCTGCTTTGCCATCACTCCCATAACGTGGGGATAGTAACGGCAGTTCTTCTGCGTGAGCTCCACGGGCGCTGAGGGAACCGGGTACGGCCCGGGGGGCAGACCTGCTTTCACGTAGACAAACACATTTGCCAGCTTCCCGTTGTTCACAACTACAGCCTCCGCAGGCTGCGGGGATTGCGGGCACATTGGGTCGGTGGTCATGTCGATCGAGCGCTGATGCGGCACCGCGCCTTTGAAGTCAATCACGCCTTTGATGCTGCCGGCCTTGCTTAAGTCCGGGGTGGAAACGGGAACAGCGGCCGTTGATGCCTCTGGCGCAGCCGCGGCCACGGTCGAAGTGAATTGTTGCGACGGCTGCGAGTTGCAGCCAAAGAATACAGACAAGAGGAATAGAGGAAGTATGTTTTTCATTGTGAATGCCTGCAGGTTATTCCAGTAGCGCCTCAATCACAAGCTGAGTGTGCCGGAACTGGTGACAAATTATGCTACCTCCACTCCGCTCGTCTGTGTAGATTTTTGAGGCCTTTCTCTTACGTGGCAACCACCGCCGCCGCTTCCATGTTGGCGATCAGCGCTGCAGTGAATTCGCTGGTGCCGGAGGTCCCGCCCACATCACGGGTGATGTGTTGCTTCTCCTTGTAGGTGCGCTCCAGCGCTGCGTATATTTTGTCTGCAGCCTCCACCTCGCGCAGGTGGCGGAGCATGAGAATCGCGGATTGCAACACAGCGGTGGGATTGGCAAGGTCCTTGCCCGCGATGTCCGGCGCTGATCCGTGGACGGCTTCAAAAATGGCGCAACCGTCCCCCAGGTTTGCTCCCGGAACCAGGCCCAGCCCGCCGACAAACGCGGCGCAGAGATCGGAAACGATGTCGCCGTACAAATTCTCCATCACCAGCACGTCATACTGGTACGGGTTCATTACCAGTTGCATGCAGGTATTGTCGATGATGTGCTCGGCATAAGAGATCTCAGGGTATTCCTTTGCGATGTTGCGACAGCAACTGAGAAAAAGGCCGTCGCTCATCTTCATGATGTTGGCCTTGTGGATGGCATGAATCTTCCTGCGTTTTTCACGGCGGGCAAACTCAAAGGCGAAACGGGCAATACGAGTGGAAGCTTTTTCCGTGATGATTTTCAGCGCTTCAACCACGCCCGGCACCACTTCATGCTCAATCCCGGAGTACTCGCCTTCTGTATTCTCGCGGACGATCACCAGATCCACCGCCGGGAATCGCGTGGGCAGCGATGGCAGGCTGCGCACAGGACGAAAATTGGCGTAGAGCTCAAATTTGCGCCGCAAGGCAACGTTGATGCTGGCAAAGCCACCACCGATCGGGGTGGTAATGGGCCCTTTCAGCGCCACTCCCGTGCGCTCAATGGATTCGGTAAGTTCTCTGGGAATGTACTCGCCTGTTTTCTCGTATGCTGACGCGCCGGCGTTCACGATCTCCCAATCGATTTTGACTCCGGCAGCTTCCAGAATTCGCACGGTAGCGCCGGTAACTTCCGGGCCGATCCCGTCGCCCGGAATCAGAGTCACCTTATGTGCCATATCACCTGCTTAGGAGCGGATCTGCTCTTCATTTCGCGGGAGCCTTCGCTTTCGCCGGCTTTTGCTTTTCCGGGCTGCTATTGAGAAGCTGTTCCAGTTCAGAGTGGAATTCGCTCAGGTCCTGGAAATCCCGATACACCGAAGCAAAGCGGATATAGGCGACCTTGTCAATCTGTTTGAGCCGGTCCATGATCAGCTCGCCAATTTCGCTGGCGCTTCGTTCGCGCTCGGGAGAGTCAACCACGAACTGCTCCACTTCGTTGACAATCTGCTCCATCTTTCCCATGGAAACCGGGCGCTTTTCGCAGGCGCGCAGCACGCCTGACAGCACTTTCTGGCGTTCAAATTTCTCCCTCCGGCCGTCCTTCTTTACCACCATATAGGGAATCTCGTCGATGCGCTCGTAGGTGGTGAAGCGCTTCTCACACTTGAGGCACTCGCGCCGGCGCCGGATCGATTCGCCTTCCTTGCTTTCACGCGAGTCCACGACTTTATCGTTCTCGAACCCGCAAAAAGGACATTTCATGGGTGCTATATAGAGCTTTCCAGGGATGTTGTACTTCTGATTGTATCAGGGGAGAAGGACAGGTGTGACGGGCAAGTACGGTTCGAGCCATGCAATCAGCCTTCTTCCAGCGCCTGCTCCTCTTCCCGCTGGCTCTCGCGTTCCAGGCGGAGAATTGAAACCCGTTCGAAATGGGCCAGTGCCAGTCCGGCGGGCACCACAG
>JBLMYN010000525.1:0-7440 GCA_050258305.1 Actinomycetota bacterium | reverse complement strand
AATTGTTCCCAGCGTGACTGCCCCAACGAATACCTTGATTCCTCCAAACCACAGGGCGGAAGCAATAGCGATTGTGGAAAGCAGTTCGACAACGGGATAGTAGACTGCATACGCCCAGATGGCGTCCTTAAACGCCTTCATGTGCTGGGCGTTGATGCGATCAAACTGCTGGAAGGAGCGCCGCTCGCGATTGAAGAGCTGCAGCACGACCATGCCGGTGACGTGCTCCTGCAGGTAGGCGTTGATGCGGGCGATGGCGACGCGGATGCGCCGGTAGGATTCCCGCACCGACTTGCGGAAAATCGTGGTAACCCAGAAGATCAGCGGCAGCACGGCAAAGGTGATCAGCGCCAGCCACCAGTTCATCCTCAACATCACGAACATGATTCCGGCGAGAACGAACACGTCTTCAAAGATGGCGACCACCCCGGAGGTGAACATCTCGTTGAGCGCGTCCACGTCCGTGGTCACGCGGGTCACCAGCCGGCCCACGGGATTTTTGTCGAAAAAGCCCACGTGCATCTGCTGCAGATGGCGGAAGATCTGGCTGCGCAGGTCGAACATCACCATCTGCCCGGTCCATTGCATCAGGTAGGTCTGCACGAATTCGAGGACAAAATTGAAGAGCAGGGAAGCGAGGTAAATCCCGGCAATCTGCCCTATCCCGATCCAGGGATTCGGATTTAGCCAGCGGTCCAGAAACCAGTGATGCCTGCCGCCGGCGAACGAGAGGTACTTATCAATGACCGTCGCTGTGAGGAACGGCCCAATCACGTCCGGCCCAAGCACCACTTTCAGCAGGATGGACGCCAGCGCGACGATCGTCTGCCACCAGTACGGACGCAGATAGGTGAGCAGCCGCTTCATCAGCCGGCTGTCATATGCTTTTCCCAGTACCTCTTCTTCCTGCGCCATGGGTAAACTTCTATTTTAACGTGAAGCGGCAGAGGCTCGGCTCTGCAAAATGTTCGTCTCGTCGCGGCAGGTGGAACTGTTCTACGAGGACGGAATATTGGACCTAACCGACAAATTTGAACGTTGTTAACGGCAGGAGGATGCAAGCATTGGAGCGCGTTGAATACAACTTCCGCTTGCTTCCATCGGTTGCTTCGAAACGGTAAAATCAGCGCGTCATGCCTTATACGGTTGACTGCAGTCCTGCCCCGTTGACGTTTAGTGTCCGCCCAAAGGTCGACTGGCTGTCTGTTTTAAGCATTGCCTGGGTTTGCTTCGTCGCCTACGAAGCTTTCGCCAATTGGCGCAAGATTGGATCCTACGACCCCTTCGACCTCACCATCTTTGTTTTGGCCTCTCTTTCCGTTGTTCTCTCATTCATCCGGCATGAGCGCATTGAAATTTATCCCGACCAGATGATCTGGCGTAAGACATACTTCGGCTTCACACGCTCCCGATCTGCGCCGCTTTCCGATGTACTTGCAGCGGAGTGGAATGAGGGCGACCAGGACGAGATGCGACGCAAAGGACCGGATTACGTTGAGTTCTACCTGCCAAACGGCTCTGTCAAAGCCTGCTACGGATTCACCTTTGACGACTTCGATCGAATGCGCAATGAGATACGCGGCATGTACCCGGACGTGGTTAAGCGCTGGAGCCAATCAACAACGCATTCAAAGACTTTTACACTGTTAAACCTGAGTTGAAGCCACGCAGGAGTTGGCAATGGGGCAGGGGTGTGGTTTGGGAGAACTTCCCAAGCCGGCAGGGAGATCGGCCAGTGGATCACCGGAAAAATAGCAGCGCGGCATGAAAGCCGCGCTGCAAATTACTCGATTACCAAATTACTCAATTACAAAATATGTTCTATGCCACGCCAATTTCGGCGGCGACGCGCTCGGTGACGAAGGCCTCGATCACGTCGTGCTTTTTCACGTCATTGAAATTGGCAATGCTAATGCCGCATTCCATGCCATTGCGCACTTCGCTGGCGTCATCCTTGAAGCGTTTGAGCGAGCCGATCTTGCCTTTGTAAACCTGCACGCCGTCGCGCACCAGGCGAACTTCGGAATCGCGCTTGATCAAGCCGTCGAGCACGTAGCATCCGGCCACAGTACCGACCTTGGGAACGCGGAAGGTTTCGCGAACTTCGGCGCGGCCAAGGTAGGTTTCCTTGATGATGGGCTCGAGCAGGCCGGCCATGGCTTTTTTGATTTCGTCCTGCAGCTCATAAATGATGGAGTGCAGGCGAATATCGACCTTCTCCTGCTCCGCCAGCTCCTGCGCCTTGCGTTCCGGACGCACATTGAAGCCGATGATGACCGCGTTGGAGGCCGAAGCCAGCAGCACGTCATTCTCAGTGATGGCGCCTACGCCGCTGCGCAGGATCTTGATCTTTACCTTGTCATTGGAGAGACGTGTCAGCGTGTCAGAAAGCACTTCCGCCGAACCGCCCACGTCCGCTTTCAGGATGAGCGGCAGCTCCTTGACGCCGGCGGTCTTGATCTGCTCAGCCAGGCCTTCCAGCGACAGTTTGGAACTCTTGGCCAGCGTGGCTTCGCGGGCTTTCTGCTCGCGGTATTCGGAGATCTGCCGGGCCTTCTCGCGCTCGACAACCAGCAACTGGTCGCCGGCTTCCGGCAGTCCTTCAAGCCCGAGCACTTCCACCGGAGTGGAGGGCGGAGCTGCTTCCACCAGGTTGCCGCGGTCATCGAACATGGCGCGAACTTTGCCGAAGGTGTTGCCGACGATGAAGTTGTCGCCGATGCGAAGCGTGCCGTTCTGGATAAGAACGGTGGCTACCGCGCCTCGGCCACGATCGATTTTGGCCTCCACCACCGTGCCGGAGCCAGGACGCTCAGGATTGGCCTTGAGCTCGCCGAGATCGGCGACAAGGCAGATCATTTCCATCAGCAGGTTGAGGTTGGTGCGCTTCTTGGCCGAGACGTCGACGAAGACGGTTGTGCCGCCCCAGTCTTCCGGCATCAAGCCGCGGTCGGCAAGCTGCTTCTTCACGCGATCAGGCTGCGCTTCCGGCTTGTCGATCTTGTTTACGGCCACGATAATCGGCACCTTGGCGGCCTTGGCGTGGTCCATGGCTTCCAGCGTCTGCGGCATTACGCCGTCGTCGGCTGCAACAACCAAAACGACGATGTCGGTTACCTTGGCTCCGCGCGCACGCATGCGCGTAAAGGCCTCATGGCCCGGAGTATCGAGGAAGACGATCTGGCGGCCAAAAGCAGGAGAGTCCTGCTTCGTGATTTTTACCTTGTAAGCGCCAATGTGCTGGGTGATGCCGCCGGCTTCGCCGCCGGCAACGTCGGTTTCGCGAATGGCGTCGAGCAGCGACGTCTTGCCGTGATCGACGTGACCCATGATGGTCACGACCGGAGGACGGACGACCGCGTTGGCAGCCGATTCCTCGACGCCCCCGGTCATTTCCGCCATTTCCTTTGCCGCCTGATCTTCAAAGCTGATCTCTTCCGATTCGGCGCCAAAGTGGCGGGCCAGCTCTTTGGCCAGGTCAGAGTCGAGGCTCTGGTTCACGGTGGCCATCACTCCCTTCATGAGCAGCCGGGCGATGAGGTCCTTGGCGCGAACGCCGAGTTTTTCGGCCAGATCCTTTACGCTGATACCTTCCGTGATGGTGATGCTCCGCGTGATCGGCATGGGTTCGTTGGAGAGTCCCATGCGCGGGGGCGGAGTAAAGCCCTTCATCGGGCCTTCTTTCGGCCCATGCTGATACCGCTGTCCAGGACGGCGCGCAGGCGCACCTGGACGTCCCGCGGGTTTGGTGGGCATTCCCGGGGGCGGCAAGCCTGGCGCTCCACCCATTCCTGGGCGCGGAGGGAATCCTGTGCGAGCCGCGCTCGTGGGATGCGGTCCACGACGCTGATCGCTACCCGGACGGCCATACGAAGGCCGTGAACCGGGTCCGCCACCCGGTCCCGAGGGACGGGGGCGCTGGAAGATGGGTTGCCCGCGGACTACACCGCCCTGCGGACGAGCGCCCATCGGCCTTCCTGGCTGTCCATGAACTTGGGGACGAGGCTGCTGTGAAGCGGGGCTCGGTGGCGGCGCCGTGTACACCGGACGCGGCCCGGTCTGCGGCGTGATCATGCGCCGTTGCGGAACGATTGGCTGGCCAGGTACCGGCTTCGCCGGAGTTCCCGCAGAAGCCGGCGGTGCGCCGTGCTTTGCCGCAACCGGAGGTGCGGGTTCGGCCGTCGGCGGAGGCGCTGCAGGTTTCGTCGCAGGTGGAGCTACCACTGCTGCAGGCTGTTGCGTGTGCGCCGGCGGCGGTGTGACCACCACGGCGGGCGGCGCAGCGGTTTTTTCAACTTTTTCCTGTGCTGGAGGAGCAGGAGGCGGCGCAACGATTGGGGGCGCCTGGCGCGGCGGCGGCACCACGACGGGCCGCTCTGCCACAGGCGGCTTGACAACCGGCTTTTCCGCCACTGCAGGAGGTTGGGCCGCCTCGGGTGGCGGCGCCTGCGGCTTTGCCGGCACCGGGGCGGGCGGCTTTGCAACTGCAGCGGGCCGCGGTGGACGCTCTAATTCCTGCTGCCGCTGTTTGAGCAGCCGCATCACATCGCCCGGCTTGGAAATCTTGGAGAGATCGATTTTGGGCTTGATCTCTGATTGCGCAGGTCTCTCCCTGGAGGCGGCGCCGGATTTGGCGGCGAAGTGATTCCTGATCTTTTCCGCTTCGTCAGGCTCAACAGAGCTTGAGTGAGTTTTCTTTTCCGCAATGCCTACTTCTTCCAAAACGTCCAGAATGGCTTTACTCTTGACTTCAAGCTCTCTGGCCAGATCATTGATTCGAATCTTCATCCGTTCTCTAGTTTCCTCCAGGATTTCCCGCTACACGATCATATCGACCTCACGGCTTTGTTTTTGTATAACGCTTCCTGCTTATTGCTCAGATTCTTCTTCACCGGCAGCGGCCGGCGCTATGTTGTCATCCTGCGGAACCGGCTCGTCGTGGTGCGGCTCACCTGGCTGCGAGCCTTCCTCGGCGGCCATGCCCGGTTCCTGGGTTTCCGGAGCTTCTTCCGTCACAGATGAGTCAGGCGCGCTTCCAGACTCTGCAGCCACTTCACCCTGTTGCGCTTCCCCGGCCGGGGCCTCTTCTGCCGGGACCGTGGCTTCAGCACCGGCTTCCGGCGCGCTCTCAGCCTCAAGGCTGGAGAAATAATTATTGACCGCAATACTGATTTTTTCCACAGTTTTAGGGCCGACTCCGGGAAGTTCTTCAAGCTGCTCCGGAGTCATATCCGCCAGGGCTTCCACGGTGGTAATGCCGGCTTCGTGCAGCTTTTCAATGATCCCTTCGCCGAGATCTGGCACGCGGTCGAGCGGCGTGGCAGCCTGTGTAACCAGAGAAGCCATCTGCTGTTCCACTTCCTGCCGCTTTTCTTCCTCGCTCTTGATGTCGATCTTCCAGCCCAGCAGCTTGGCCGCCAGGCGGACGTTCTGTCCCTTTTTGCCGATGGCAAGCGAGAGCTGGCTGTCATCCACCACCACCTCAAGGTGCTTTTCCGCGGCATCAAGAACCGTCACACGGCTCACCTTGGCCGGCTGCAGTGCCTTCTCCGCGAAGGTGACCGGGTCTTCGTGGTACTCGATGATGTCAATTTTCTCGCCGCGCAGCTCGCGAATGATCGACTGCACGCGCATGCCCTTCATGCCCACGCACGCGCCCACCGCGTCAACATCCTTGTCCTTGGACATCACAGCGATCTTGGTGCGCTCGCCGGCTTCGCGCGCGATGGCCCGGATCACCACGGTGCCGTCGTAAATTTCCGGAACTTCCGTCTGGAACAGGTTCTGCACCAGTTCCGGCGCGGCGCGTGAAACCACCACGGCGGGGCCCTTTGAGTTCTTATCCACACGCGCCAGCACCACGCGGACGCGCTCGCCCACGGCGAACGATTCCAGCCGCGACTGGTCTTTCTTCGGCATGCGCGCTTCCGCCTTGCCGATATCGAAGATCACGTCCGGGCCTTCGATGCGCTTCACCGTCGCGTTCAGCACCTCGCCCACGCGGCCGATATATTCGTTGTAAACCGTGTCGCGCTCGGCTTCGCGGACTTTCTGGAAGATGATCTGCTTGGCAATCTGCGCGGAGATGCGGCCCAGTCCCTCAGTGGACTTCAGAAAGCGGACCTCTCCGCCGACTTCCGCATTCGGATCGATGGCGCGGGCTTCCTCCAGTGAGATTTCCAGTTGCGGGTCCTCGATATCATCTTCCGAGGGGAGAATCGACTTGACCGCATACACGCGGATCACGCCGCTTTCCTTGTCGAGTTCGCCGCGCAGGTTCTCCTGGCTCTTGTCCTTTTTGCGTGTGGCCGCAACAATGGCATCTTCCACCGCGCTAATGACGATCTGCGGATCAATGCCTTTCTCCCGGCTTAACGCATCAATGACGTTGTAAATCTCGCTTGCCATATCCAATCCTTATGCTAGCGCTTGCTAAATTTCCGGCACCAGATTGGCCTTTTCCACGTTCCTGAGCTCAATCTGTACCTTTTCTCCCGGCTGCGCGTGCCCGGGTTTCTGCTTCTTGCGGGGCACGGTTTCCAGCATCAACGTACCGTCGCTGAAGCTCTCCAGCCGGCCTTCAAAATGCCGGTTGCCGTTGACCGGTTCCCGCGTGGTCAGCTTGATCCGGCTGCCCCTGAACCGGGTGTAATCTTCCGGCTTCAGCAGCTTGCGGTCGAGCCCCGGAGAAGAAACCTCCAGCGTGTACGGGCCTCCCGGCACCGCGTCCTCCACATCGAGCACAGTGGAGAGGTCGCGGCTTACGCCGGCGCAATCTTCATGCGTCACGCCTTCGGGCTTGTCGATGGTCACCCGCAGCATGCGCGCTTTGCCGCCGCCCCGCAGTTCAGCTTCCACCAGTTCAACGCCGTGCATATGCGTCACTCGCTCGGCAATCTCGCGAATTTTGTCTTCGCCCGGCATTCAAACCAGCAGCCCGTAATTTTCAGCGCCGGTTTCGGATGTTCACCCAAAAATAAAGTGGGCGTTCCGCCCACTGGTACGTTCGCCATCGAATTGCGGAGGCTAGGTCCTGCAAGCCTCAAGCCGAAACCAGCTACAACAGCTCTAATGATACGCCGCTTTGAATCAAAAGACAAACTGCTGAAAAGCAGATAAGTAGTTAAATTCTAAGCAGTTGGCGTTTTCCAGGTCTTTATTTTTTGATGCAGGGAAAAGCTCATTGGTTCACGCGGAGCTTACTTTCGCCGGCTCATTTGCGCGGCGGAGCCGGATGCGAGTGCCCGTTCAAAAACCAGCGTTGCCATTTCTCAGGTAGAAACCTGAATCGCGCGGCTCCCGACCCCAGCGACAAAATGCGATACGCCAGCCCGGCCAGAACCGCCAGAATCAGAACGATAAAGAAGCCGGTGTGCATGCCATCCATTCTATGCCTTCGCAATCACTGCGGGCTCAGGTATTCCCCGAAGGCGCATGGCA
>JBLMYN010000524.1:0-5273 GCA_050258305.1 Actinomycetota bacterium | reverse complement strand
TTTTTGCATCCGCAAGTTGAGCAGTTCTCCTAACCAGATACTTCCCAACCTCCGTCACATATTGAGGAGGATGAATTGTGCCGTTGTGAATGCAACTCTTCCTGATTGCCGCGAGGTCGGCGTCTTCTTGGTCGTAAATTTGCCGGCTGCTCAAGCTGAACAACGATTCTGAATAGTCCAGTGTAAGTGTATCGAGCATTGAGAGCTGGATTATAACCCAGCTGTTGAGCGACGATGGAGGTTCTTGTCATGGGTTGATTCGGCCTCGTCTGCATTCATGCAGTGCTCCAAACAAATGGAGTTGCGCCAGGCGCTCGGCCACATAAGACGTCAATGCCGCCGCCCTCACAATCTAAACCGCCCGCCTTACAAAATTCGTTTCTTTCGTACTTCGTTTGTTTTTCGTTGCATTGTGCGGCGGAATCAGGTACACAAAAAAAGACGGGACTCGCCCGTGGTGGAACACGGACGGTCCCTGACCACAAATCACCTTCTCGTGAAAGGCGAATCCATGGCTGACACTGATTCTAACAGTGCGCAAAGCGCCAACATTACTGCACAGAAGCCCACCGTTTACGATCTACTCTACCGTCTGAACGCAGCTTTCGCCCGCGTCCATCGCAATATGACAGCATTGCAGGAGGTCGGCATTTTCGATCCTCTGATGATGCAGAACCTTAACCGCCAGTCTGAGCAGCTCAGGGCCGGCGCGAACTACCATCTGCTGGGGGCCATGCGTCGCGTGGAAGAGCGCGACCGCGAGCGGTTCTCGCAGTCACCCGGTGAGTCAAACCCTTAACCACAAAGAACAGGAAAAATCGCACGTGATCGCCGTGATCGCCGTGATCGCACGTGAGCGCCGTCATCGGGAAACCCAAAACCTAGCCTTTATCAAATAAGGTAAGGAACACAACAAACCACGCCAGAAACATTGGCCGCTGATATACGCGAGCCTGAGAATTTGTTGATGATTCGCGTTCATTCGCGGCCAATCTCTTTTTTCAGATCTGCGTTGATCTGCGTTTATCTGCGGCAAATGTTTTGCCTTGCTCCGGTTGGATTTCGCCCGTGACCAGAGCCGGATGACGCACGCCGAAAGCTGATAAACTCCCAGATCAGGCCGCCCACGCCGATCACCCTCGGAGGAATGCCATGTCCACAAACGCAGTTCAGCGGGCGACGCGCATCACCGGCATTGCGCCGCAGTTTTTGGTCGATGACCTTGACCGGGCGATTGCCTGCTACTGTGACAAGCTTGGCTTTGAACTTGATTTCAGGTATCAGGACTTCTACGCGGCCGTCTCGCGCGACGGATTTGCCATCCATCTGAAGTGTGCGCCGAAGCTCCCTCGAGACAGGGAAGACCGCAAACAAAACGAGCATCTGGACGCGTACATTTCCGTCTCGGGCATACGGGATTTATTCCGCGAGCTGGAAGCGCGCGGGGCGCAGGTGATCCGGCCGCTGGAGCAAAGGCTGTGGGCCTGTATGGATTTTTACGTCGAAGATGCTGATGGGTACGTTCTGTGCTTCAGCGAAGAGACGGCGTCCGCTTAACCACAGATTCAGCACGAACAGGGTTCCCAAACGAGCATGAAAATGCTTCTTTGTTGTCGCTCCGCCTTCCGGCTCCGCTCCGGCCTACGGCAGTAAGGATGCGACTCGGGGACAAGCTTACCCAGGGCTTACCCCTCAGCGCGCAAGCGCGCCTCGGGAACGCGCCTGGGCTATTCTCTGCCGCGCCTGTCGGCGCTGCACTATCGCGAGTGACGGGCCTTCGTGGCTCCCGGACGCATTTTCAAGCGAGGCCACAGAGGAACACGGAGAAATGCAAAACCAACCCCGTCACAGATCTGCGGCTTCGCCCGGACAGATTGACGCTGAGGAACGCTGGCAAGAGCTCTTGATCTCCGGTTCATCTGCGTTCGTCTGCGTTCATCTGTGGCTCTTCGTTATCATGCCGCCAATTACTCGCCGCGCAACGCCTCCACGGGATCCACGCGGGCGGCGCGTCGCGAGGGCAAATAGCTGGCCAGGAAGGCCGTGACGATCAAGCCCAGGGACACCGTGGAGTAGGTGACAAGGTCGAGCGGACTGACCTTGTAAAGCAGCGAGGCCAGCAATCGCATGGAGGCAAACGCGGCAACCAGGCCGATTGCCACTCCCACGCCGGTGAGCAACAGCCCGTGGCGGACGAACAGATTCGTGAGTTCGTTACGCTGCGCGCCCAGCGCCATACGGATGCCGATTTCACGCGTACGCTGCGAAACCGAATAGGCGATCACGCCGTAGATTCCCACCGTACCCAGCAGCAGGGCCATGGCGCCGGCAATGGCCAGCATCAGCAGCGTGAAGGACATCCGCGCCATCGAGCCGCGATAGTAATACTCCTCAGTGCGCACGTCTGCCAGCGGAAGGTTGGGGTCGACTGACCAGATGGCGGCGCGCACATCTTTCATGAGGCTCTCAGTCCCGGCGCGTGGAGTACGCAGAACAAAAGACAGGTTGCGCGGGGCCCGCACTTTTTGGCCTTCGAAATTCGTTAGCAGGATGGGCCAGTAGGCGGTCTTGGATGGCTCTTTATTCAGGCCATCGTAGTACACGTCGCTTACAACACCTATGATCTGCCGCCAGTCATCTGTGCTCCCGACGCGGATGCGCTTTCCCAGCGCGTTCTGCGGAGACTGCCACATCTCGCGCGCCATGTTTTCTGACACCATGGCTACCGGCTGCCTGTTGTAGACGTCCGTCCAGGTGAAATCGCGGCCGGCGGCCAGAGGCGTTCCCATGGCGGCAAGCAAGCCGGGCGAGATGTATTTAAACCGGCGTATGGGCGCCAGTTCTCCGGGACGGTAGCTGTGGTCCTCCGCGAAAACCGGATCGTAGCTGTTGTTGTTATCCAGAGGAACACCCGTCGAGAGTCCTACGGCAGTCACTCCGGGCACGGCTGCCACCTTGCGCATGATCTCTTCAAACGTGCGGGGAACGCTCTCCTCATCCTTGACTTCCGTTTCGGGAATGGAGAGCGAGAACGTCTGGATCTCAGCCGGCCTGGTGAATCCTGGTTCCACCCTGGTCAAAGCGACGAACGTGCGCATCATCAGCCCGGAACAGATCAGCAGGACCAGCGCCAGCGCAACCTGAACCACTACCAGCGAGCTGCGAGCGCGGTGTTGTTCGCGGCTCTGGCTCATCCCGCGCGCGCCTTCGCGAAGGCCCGTGCCCAGCCGGGAACCGGCGTACTTGAAGATGGGAATGCAGCCAAAGAGCAGGCTTGCCAGCATGGCCAGCCCCAGTGTGAACAGAAGCACGTTGGCATCGATGCCGATGTCGTTGATCCGGGGCAGGCCCTTGGGCGCATAAGCCAGCAGAATGCGCAAGCCGCCGTAAGCCACGCCCAGTCCCAGCACGCTTCCCAGCAATCCGAGAACCACGCTTTCAACCAGCAACTCGGAGGCAATGCGGCGCCAGCGCGCACCGAGGGCCGAGAGTATGGCCAGTTCCTGGCGCCGTCCTTCCACGCGCACCAGCACAAGATTCGCTACGTTGGCGCAGGCAATCAGGAGCACGAGCGCAATCGAGCCCATCAGCACCCACAACACGCTTCCGATATCGCCGACGACATACTCTTTGAGCGGCTTGATGCTCGGCGCCAGACGAGCGTCCTCAAACATCTTGAGGCTGAAGCCTGGAGGCGCCTGGAAGCTGTGCAGCACAATGGGGATCATCCGGGCCACGTCAGTGCTGGCCTGCTGAATCGTTACACCGGGCCTGAGCCGCGCAATGGCCTCATAGCTGAAGTTGCCGAGAAATATCTTGTTGCGGTCAAACTGGAAGGGCAGCAGCAGCGCGGGGTCGTCCTGCTGGCCGAAGAAGTGAAAACTCTGCGGCATGACGCCGATCACCTGGTGCTGCTCGCCATCGATTTTGATGGTCTGCCCAAGGACGGAACGATTGCCGCCGAACTTGCGCTGCCAGTATCCGTACAGCAGAATGGCCGTTTTCGGATTGCCGGGTGAATCATCCTGGCGCGTGAATCCGCGGCCGAGGGCGGGCGCGACCCCAAGTACAGGAAGCAATCCGTCGGTAACGCGCTGTGCCCGAACCTGCTCAGGCTCGGCCACTCCGGTCACGCTCACGGAGTCACCGGTGATCAGGCCAATATCCTGAAAGGTGCGGCTCTGGTCGCGGTAAACGAAATAGGTGGAGGGCGATCCCGGCAACTCTTTCGCATTCACGCCGGGCGCGGTCTGGTTCACAATGACCAGTTGCTGAGAGTTCGGATAGGGAAGCGGCTTCAGCAGGATGCCTTCAATCACGCTGAACACAACTGTATTGGCGCCTACTCCGGCGGCGAGAGTCATCAGCGTGACCGCTGTGAACATGGGCGTGCGACCGAGCCTGCGCAGTACCTGCCTGACTTGAGTTTTCAAAAAATCCATCGCGTTGCTCTCCGAAGCGCTCCAATATCTGACTGGCTGGAGAGAAATACGTTAGGGAAGCAGGAAAAGTTGCGCAATCCTGCAGGTCAGCGCAAGCGCCGGGGAGTGAATGCGAATTCAGAATTTTTGGAAAGGGCGGATTCCGCCGCGGATGTAGCGCTTGAGCAGCGGAGCCGCTCAGGGCTTGAGTTGTTGTTCTTCAGGAATTTTGTTCTGCTCCGTTCCACGGAGCCTGCACTGTCCGGACATTCAAGTGGGAACACCAAGCGCCGGCAGCACAAAACGCATCAGCAGGATGTATCCGCCAATAAAGGCAAGAATAATGAGAAGTTCGGAACCCATGTTCTTATTCTACAGGGCGGCAGCCATTCGCCGGGCTAAAATCCGGCCGCGCGTTTCAGAGAACTGGTAGACGGCTGCAGGCCGCCATGCAGCGCGCGGCACCACAGGTCAATCATGTCGCGCGCTGAACAGATGGTGAATACGGACTTGAGGCCGGTCAGGGCCAGCGCCTTTTCCACCCGCGGGTTCAGGTTCATCAACTTCAGCTCTGTTCCGGTGGCTTTGGCCCAGCCGCGCAGGCTGGCCAGCATGCCCAGTCCGGCCGCGTCGATGTCCCTGATCTCCTTCAGATCGAGTACTACGCTTTGCACATAAGGCTGCGCCAGGACCGCGTCGCGCAGAGCATCGCCTTCTTCAATGGTCATCCTTCCTTTGCACTCAAAAATCGCGACATCGCCCAGATTGTGAATGGTAAAGCTCAACATGGTTGCTCCCTTTCCGCGGTTACATGTATAGACGTTTCTCATTGGCTGTTATCGACGTATTGTT
>JBLMYN010000523.1:0-2672 GCA_050258305.1 Actinomycetota bacterium | reverse complement strand
CCACTTTGAAGAGCATTACGAGAATGGCCAGATGCGATTCGATTACATACTACGGCCCGGCGTACTATCGCGTACCAACGGTCGAAACGTGATGGCTGCTCTGGGTCTACTCAGGGATGCGGAACGCACGTAAAGGCGTCTCCGTCCGGAATCTGGAAAGCTCTATCGCATCCCCACCTGCCCCTTCACCGAGTCAACCAGCTTGTTTGAATCCCAGCCCACGCCATCTTTAAATACCACTTCAACGTTCTCGATATCAGAAATCTTTGTGGAGGGATCGCCCTTCACGATCATGATGTCAGCCTGCTTGCCGGCAGCAAGCGAGCCGATGTGGCCGGATTCTCCCAGGAATTTTGCGCCGTTCAGGCTGGCGATCTTGATGGCTTCGAGCGGCGTGAAGCCCGCGTCCACCAGCAGTTCCACTTCGCGCAGGTCGCCGAAACCGGCAATCACTCCGCCGATCCCGGTGGGATCGAGTCCGGCAAGCAGGGTCCCGCCGGCTTTCACAAAGGCGCGCTCAAACTGCATTTCCTTCTGGAACATGGCCGGCCAGGGATTGTCCTTGCGTTCAGAGACACGCTTGCGGTTGTCACGATAGGCCTTCAGCGCTGCTTCAGTGAATAGATCCTGCGCGGCCTGGGGCACATCGGGCCGTGAGGGAACAAACTGCTCAAAAACCGGAAGCGTGGAAGTCACAGCGACGTGATGCTGAACCAGCGTCTTGATGGTCTTCTGAATCTCCGGGCCGTTGACGTCCAGTTTGTTCGCGGCAATCACTGCCTGGGTGGCGTTGGGGCAGACGTCGGGCTGTTTGCCGGGAAGGAATTCAGTATCCACAGTCAGCCCGTGCTCCAGATCGTCAATGCCAAGCTCAGCCGCCTCGCGAAAACCGATGGAACACAAGTGTCCGGTAACCGTGAGACCGTGCTTATGCGCCGTAACGATGGCGGCCTTCAATTCCGCACGCGTGAGGAAGTTGTAAGCCTTGAATGACTGCACGCCCTCATAAATCCAGTACTCCACTGTGCGGCGCGCATCTTCAGGATCTCTGAGCGCGTGCATCTGCTCGGCAAAGGAGCCCGGGCCTTCCAGATAGGGGCCGGTCACGTTGATGTGGGGCCCAATCTGCCTGCCTGCGTCGATTGCTTTTTTCAGCTCGAGATCCAGATAGGGTTCAACCGCGCCCGTGGTGCGGATGGTGGTGACGCCTTTGGCCAGGTACAGGCGCGGAAAGCTGAAGGGCATGTCATGGTAAAGGGCGCCGCCCGTGGGATAGAACAGGTGATCGTGCATGCCGACCAGCCCCGGCAAAGCCGAATAGCCGGTGAAATCGACGCGCTTGGCGTCCTGAGGCACTTTCACAGCGCTGCTTGCGCCGATGGCGGAGATCTTGCCGCCGGAAATGAGGATCGTCTGGTCAGCCCTGGCGGGCGCGCCAGTGCCGTCAATCACGCGCACGTGCTCCAGCGCAATCACCGGCGCCTGGACGCGAATGAAGTCAGTAACAGGTTTTTGAGCCTGCGCGGCGAGCACAAGCGAAGAACAAAGAATAGATATGAAAACGCAAACCGGTCGCATCCCTCAGCCTCCTTTGGAAACAAACAAGGCAGGATAAAGGCAGCAAAGTGGTTGTGCAACAGGCATTTACTTCCCTCTATCTGGCGCACCCCGGCAGCCAACACCAGAGCTGAATCTGCCGTCCAACATCTGATTGAGGTGCTTTGAATTGAAACCCCTGGATCGATTCTCCTCACATTGCATTTTTGCGCTCTTAGTAATTCTTATGATCGTGTCAGGGTGCGGCTCCGGCGCGAAGAGCCCATCGGCTTCCAACGGAGATCCACAACCCTCGGCTACTCCCACGCCAACGCCTGTCGCCAGCCCTACTCCCAGCCCGACTCCGAGTCCAACTCCTGCGGCTCCCAAACTCAGCAACATTATTGTTGTGGTGATGCAGAACCGCTCTTTTGATCATCTCTTCGGGACCTTTCCCGGCGCCAACGGGATCCAGCCCGGCGAACCCGGCTTCACGCAGACGGATGCCGCGGGGAATACTGTATCCGCGTTTTTCCAGACCAATACCGCCATCGCGGATATGCCGCATCTGCGCGGGAACCTGCTTCAAGACTGGGACAACGGCCTGATGGACAAATTCGCATTCACCAGCGGCGATGACGCCATGGGACACTATGACAGCACCACACCGGGAGTGGATCTGCTCTGGAGTTGGGCACAGCGGTACGCGCTTGCGGATAACTTCTTCCCTTCCGCCATGGGCGATGCTCCGTCCAACCAGCTCTATCTCGTAGCGGCCAGCGATAACAATTTCAGCTTCAGCATCCAGCCGTTTTACGGACCGTGCAACACCCTGACCACAACGCCGGCGCCGTACACGTTTCCCCATGTTGGAGATGAACTTTCGGCAAAAGGACTTACGTGGTCCTGGTATCACGAAAACTATGGCGTGTGCGGCCATTACACCCCGGAGGAAAATCCGTTCCAGTTCTTTACCAGCTCGCAGAACTCTGCCCATCTCAAAGACCTGACGGCTTTCGCTACCGACCTGAGCGCCGGCAATCTGCCGAATGTAAGCTTCGTTCAGCCCGGAGCTCTGCACAGTACGCATCCCGCGGTCGGCCTGCCAATTTCGTGATACCAGGACCACGTAAGTC
>JBLMYN010000522.1:0-3554 GCA_050258305.1 Actinomycetota bacterium | reverse complement strand
TTTTTAAGCAGAGACTTGGCCGACTCAGCCGGCAAAATGGCCGTTAAGATCAGTAAAAACGCGAGCGTGCTCGCTACTCTCCTCATACGCTCCTGCTTTACTCCCGCGGTCGCTTAACTCCTTCTTTTCAGGGGGGTTGCTGAAGGAACTGCAGTTTCGTCGTACCCGGAAAAGTGCCTTTTTGGAATGCCAGATTATACCCTAACCTTGCGCAATCTCAGAACGCCTTTAGTAACCAACTTTGCGCTGTGGTAGCATAAAAATTTTGCTGCATGCAGCAGAAGGCTGCCATGGCCCGCCACAGCGTTCACCAGACTGAGCCCAACAAACCGAAAAATGTTAAGCGCGATCCAATCGCATCAGGCGAGCGCGACGCCACGGTCAACCGCGCGGCCGGCCATAACTACTTTCTTGAAGATCGCGTCGAAGCCGGAATCGTGCTTTCAGGATCTGAGGTCAAATCGGTGCGAGCAGGGCGCGCAAACCTCAAGGACGCCTACGCACTCATCAAAGACGGCGAATTATGGCTGCTGAACGCGCATATCGGGGCCTATGAGAATGCCGGATATGCTCACCACGCGCCGCTTCGCACCCGCAAGCTGCTCGTCCACAAAGAAGAGATGCGCAAGCTGATCGGCAAAACCCAGCAGCGCGGTTACACGCTGATCCCTACGCGCATGTACTTTAAGAACGGCAGGATAAAATGTGAAATTGCTCTGGCCCGAGGCAAGCAAACCTGGGACAAACGCGAGACTGAAAGGCGCCGAACCGCCGAGCGTGAAACGCGTGAGGCCGTGGCCAGGGCCCGGAAAGCTTAAAAACTTTAACAATTTTGCCCTCAGGAAGCTTAAAGGTTCTAACAATTCTTCAGGAGTGAAGGCGCCATTATGGACATCCGACTGATCGTTTCAAGCCTGGCTGAAATTGAAGCAGAGTGCCTTGCCGTCTTTGTTCGCGATGATGGGGACAAGCAGAAACCGCTCCCCAGGCTGGCCGGAAAAGATGCCGCGGTAGAAAAAGCCATGGCTGAATTGATCAGCACCGGCGAGATTACCGGAAAAGCCTTAGAGACCGTTTTGCTGCACCACCCCCAGGGTCTCAAGGCCAAACGGCTCCTGGCGGTCGGCGTGGGCAAGGGTGCCGGCTTCACGCACGTGGAATTGCGCAAAGCTGCCGGAACCGCCCTCCGTTTTCTGAAGCCAAAAATGATCAAGAGCTGCGCCATTGCCCTTCCGGAGCTTGCGAGCGGAGCGGAAGACGCCGCGCGTTCGATCGTTGAAGGCGCGTTCGTGGCGGACTTTGATCCGGACACGTATCGCAGCGATCGCAAGGATTTCTCCATGAAGGATGTAACCGTTGTCGCCGCGCCAGGGTCTGATCAGTCCAAATTGCAGGCCGCAATGGAGCAGGCCCGCATCATCGGCGAGTCGCAGAACTTTACTCGTGAACTGGTCAACGAGCCGAGCAATCGTCTGACTCCCACTATGTTCGCGGAGCGTGCGCGCAAAATGTGCGAGGCCGTGGGCCTGAAATGTGAAATCATGGGCCCGGACAAGATCAAAGCCATGAAGATGGGCGCGTTCTGGAGCGTGGCCCAGGGCAGCGATGAAGAGCCCCGCTTGATCCTGATGCGCTACGAGCCCCAGGGTGCCCCGGAGAAGCCGGTGCTTGGGCTGATAGGCAAAGGCATTACGTTCGATACCGGCGGCATCTCGATCAAACCGGCTGATGGCATGGAAAAGATGAAATATGACATGGCCGGCGGAGCCGCCATGATCGGCGCCATGCGCGCCATCGCCCGGCTCAAACCGAAAATCAAAGTAATCTCCATCGTCTGCGCCTCGGAAAACATGCCCAGCGGCAAGGCGCAGAAGCCCGGCGACGTTCAGATCGCCATGTCCGGTAAGTCGATTGAGATCATCAATACGGACGCGGAGGGCCGGCTGGTTCTCGCCGACGGCCTGCACTATGCGCGCACTCTGGGCTGCACCCACCTGATCGATGCAGCCACGCTCACCGGCGCATGCGTGGTTGCGCTGGGCTACGCCAACGCTGGTGTGTTCTCCAATAACGACGATGCCTACCAGCACTTCACCCGCGCGCTCGAGCGGTCAGGAGAAAAATTCTGGCGTCTCCCGGTGGATGGCGACTACACGGAGATGATCCGCTCCAACATCGCCGACATCATGAACACCGGCGGACGCTGGGGCGGCGCCAGCACAGCCGCCGCGTTCCTGAAAGAATTCGTGGAGGATACGCCCTGGCTCCATCTCGACATTGCCGGCACAGCATGGATGGAGGAAAACAAGAGCTGGATCGCCAAAGGCCCCTCCGGCATCGCGGTTCGCAGCATTGTTGAATGGGTGAGGAGTTACGAGAAGAACAGCAATTAAGGAAAACTGAACAGGCGCGGTCTGCTTCGCGCGGACCGCTCTAAATAGTTACACTAACCGCTTCTCCCGCAGATCTTCGGCTGCCTGGCTCAGATCTTCCAGCCGGCCAACGTCACGCCAGTAGAATTGATCAGCGGGGAAGGCCAGAATTTTCTCACCGCTTCCTGCCAGCCGAAGATACGCATCAATGATCGAAAAAGCCCCTTCTTCTCTGATCTTGTGGAGCAGGCGCGGCGAGATAACATGAATTCCGCTGAAGGACCGGACGTTAACGGCCGAGCGGGAGCCGGTCAGCTCATCCACACGGCCGGCGACGCGGCGGCCGCAGAGCGCGAACTCTTCATCGAAGAGCAGACACCGGGAACTCTCGCGTTGTTGGACGGCGACGGTCGCCAGTGGTTTGTGTTCCTGATGGAACGCAAGCATGAGGCCAAGGTCGATCGTGCTGATCACGTCAACGTTGTGCAGGATAAACGGCCGGTCGAGCGAATCATTGTCGCGCAGGAAAAACCAGCCGGCCTTTTTCAGACCGCCGCCGGTATCGAGCAGAAGATCATCCTCCCGGGAGACCTCCACCCGCATGCCAAAGTCCTGGTTCGCCTTCAGGTAGTCAACTACCATATCCGCGAAATGGTGCACGTTCACAATCACGTCGCGGACTCCGAACTCGCGCAGCCGCGCGAGGGCAATATCGAGCAAGGGTCGGCCACCCACTTGAACCAGTGCCTTGGGCCGATCATCGGTGAGCGGTCTAAGCCGCGTTCCCAGCCCGGCGGCTAGAACCATGGCTTTCACTGGCGAGATTTCTCCACCACAGAATTCGCCGGGGCAGCGCCATTGAGCGGCGCGCCATCCAGCCTCATCTTCTCCAGTTGCAGATGCCGTACCACCACCTCGACGCCCGGCTTGCTCCGCAAGTGCTGCGCCACCTCTTCCGCAAGATAAACCGAGCGATGCTGCCCGCCGGTACAGCCGAAAGAGACCATCAGGTTGGCGAATCCGCGGTTCTGATAGTTGCTTACACTCGCATCCACCAGCGCGGTTGCGTTGGCAAGGAATTGAAGGGCGCTGTCCTGCTGCTCCAGGTATTCGATCACCGGCTCATCCCTGCCGGTGAGGTTCTTGAATCTTTCCTCGCGTCCGGGATTGGGAATGCCCCGA
>JBLMYN010000521.1:0-2697 GCA_050258305.1 Actinomycetota bacterium | reverse complement strand
CAGCCCGGCGTAATTGGGCGGGATCTGTGCTGCTGAAGGGCAGGCCAAGTTTCTTGAGGCATGCTCCAATCATGTCTTCCGGATCATCGAGCATGGTCAGCCGGTTCTTGAGGCGCGGATTCCAAAGGTCTGCCCACGCGGTCAGGCCGGGCTGCAACTGCCGGTTGTACACAATCCCGGTGGAGAACCACATGTAAGGCATCGCCCACTGCAGCGCGGGATCCCAGGCCGGCGCGCGAAACCGGGCATCGAGGTTGTTGAGCCCTGTCAGCCACTCATGCCGCAAGGGCTGCAGCAGGCCGTATTCGCGCATGGGCTCGACCCGGTTGTAGGTAGGGAAGACGATGTCCCATCCGGAGTTGCCGGTGATGACCTTGGCCAGCATCTCCTCGTTGCTCTCATAGGTGGCATAGCGCACCCGGACGCCGAATTCCTTTTCGAAATTGGGGATCGTGTCCGGGGCGACATAGGCGGACCAGTTGTAGACGTTCAGTCGCGGCCGCTTGTCGCGCATGCAGCCAGACAGCGCCGCCGCTGCGCCTCCCAGCAGGAAGGTTCGCCGGTTCATACTGCCCGCATCCTTTCAAAGATGAGGATCACTGCCCCAAAAACCACTGTGACGAGAGCCGAGATGGCGTTGATAACCGGGCTGGCGCCCTTGCGCGCCATGGCGTAAATGACCATCGGCAACGTCTCAGAATTCACGCCCGCCACCATGCTGGTGATCACGTAGTCGTCGAATGAAACAGTCAGCACGAGGAGCGCGGCTGCGATAATGCCGGGCGCCAGCGCAGGCAGCATGACGTAAAAAAAAGCCTGCCACTCATTGGCTCCCAGGTCCATGGCCGCCTCTTCCAGGCTGGGAGCAACCGTACGCAAACGCGCGGAGATCACGATGACCACGTACGCGAGCGAGAATGCCACGTGGGCAAGAACCACGGTGTACAGCCCCAGGTGCCAATGCAGCCAGCGGAAACTCCACTGGAAGAGCGCCAGGAGCGATACCCCGGTCACGATCTCCGGGGTAACCAGAGACAGATACAAACTGCCCGTAAGCAGGCGCGAATTTTTCTTCCACAGGGCATACGCGCAAAAGGTTCCAAGAACGGTGGATATAACTGTGGCCAGCAGGGCGATCACAATGCTGTTCCATGCCGCATCCACGAGTTGAGGATTGTGGAACATGGCGCGATACCAGGTCAGCGAAAAATGCTGCCACACTGTAAACTGTGACGAATTGAAGCTGAAGATGGCCAGCGTGAGCAGGGGCAGGTGCAGAAAGGCGAAAAATGCAATCGCATAAACGGCCAGACAGCGCTTCATACAAGCTGCTCACTTTGCCGGCGCAGGAATAGCCAGAGTAGAAGCGTGACCAGCACCATCAGGAGAATGGATACAGCAGATCCGAAGGGCCAGTCGCGGGCCGTGGTGAACTGGTTCTGCACCAGGTTGCCGACCAGGACCGTGCGGCCGCCGCCCAGCAGGTCCGGCGTGAGATACGCGCCCAGGCAGGGAATGAAGACGAGCACCGCACCGGCGATGATTCCGGGCCGGGACAGAGGCACGAGAACAGTGAACACAGTTGTCAGAGGCCGCGCGCCCAGGTCAGCGGCGGCTTCCGGGAGTGACGGGTCGAGCCGCTCGAGCGTGGCGTAGATGGGCAAGACCATGAACGGCAGATAGCCGTATACCAGGCCGAGCAGGACGGCGCCGTCGTTATATAGGAGAGGAAGCGGCGAGTGAATGAGACCAATCTTCTGCAGCGCAATGTTGATCAGCCCGGTATCCCGCAGCAGGAACATCCAGGCATAGGTGCGAACCAGAAAGCTGGTCCAGAACGGCAGCATGACAAGCTGCAGATAAAGGTTCTTGTGCCGGGAGGCACGCGCAATGAACAGCGCTGCCGGGAACGCGAACAGCAGGCACAAGGCCGTCGCAGCCAGGGCCATCACAAAAGAGCGCAGAAAAACGCGGAGGTACAGCGGATCGATCAGCCGCTGGTAGCTCTCCGCAGTCCACGGATGTTCCACGCCTCCATACACGCCGCGGGTAAGAAAGCTGTAGGCCATGATGATGGCGAACGGCGCGATGAAGAGCAGTGCCATCCACAGCCAGGAGGGAAGAAGGAACCAGGAGCGCAGCTTCATGAGAAGGCCAGTTCATCCGAGGCGTTCCAGCAGATGTGGACAGCCTCGCCGGGCTGGAACACGGTTGAGCCGCGAGTTACCTGGGCGATAGCTTCCTGTCCGGTGGCAAGCTGTACGCGGACCTGGATTCGGTCTCCCAGAAAAGCCGAGTCGGTCACGGTTGCCGCGCATGAGTGCGCCCCGTTGCTTTCCGGATGGCTGGCAATGCGTGTGGACTCCGGACGGACGCCGACATCTCCTATCCAGTTCACGGCGCCAAGAAATCCCGCCACAAAGCGGGTTCGCGGGCGAAGGTAAACTTCCTCGGGCGACCCGATCTGCTCAATTCGTCCCTCATTCATCACCGCCACGTAATCTGACATGGAGAGTGCCTCTTCCTGATCGTGGGTAACCAGGAGAAAGCCAATGCCAACCCGCCGCTGCATGGCCTTGAGTTCCACGCGCATCTGCTTGCGTAATTTCGGATCGAGGGCGGCCAGCGGCTCATCCAGCAGAAGCACGTCGGGTTCGAGCACGAGCGAACGTGCAAGAGCAACTCGCTGGCGCTCGC
>JBLMYN010000520.1:0-6878 GCA_050258305.1 Actinomycetota bacterium | reverse complement strand
TGGACTACTATGGCGGACAGGTGGAGTACGCGCTCGCGGCCTATAATGCCGGCACCAACCGCGTGGACCAGTGGCGCAAGGATGGAAATTTCAAGAGCGTGGATGAGTTCGTGGAATCGATTCCGTTCACCGAGACGCGCGAGTACGTGCAGGCCATCATGCGCAACGCCGTGCTGTATAGGCTGCTCTATCCCAACCAGTAGAGGCATTTCCAGGCAGAGCGTTGGAACTGAGCGTCCTCCACAGCATCTTCCGTCACAGTACGCACTTGTGCTTCGCGGTTAGCGCGCATGTAAACTGGTCTGGAATGCTGCGCTTGCGACGACAGACAGCCTATGGAGTACTGCTAGCGGTTGTCGCCATTGCCATACTCGTCATTGGGTATCTGCTGCGGCCCTCCAAACTGCCGAACGAGAAAGGTGTCTCCACCGCCCCGGACATCACGGCCATCCAGGCGGAAGTCGAACGCCTGCGCCACCTTACCGAACAAAATCAGCGGCGTGCAACCAGCAGCAGGTTCGCGGCTGTCGCGGACGATGCATCCGCGCATCTGCTCTATGCGCCCGGCCTGCAGCGGTCCGGGATCATCTGGCGTAAAGATGGATCCATCCTGCTGCCGTCCGGCAACCTGCCGCCGCCGGCATCCCTTGTATTGCAGACGCAAGGCAGGCAAATCAGTGCATCCCCGTTGACCTGGGGCGCTGCAGCAGCGTTCATGATGGCGCGCGCCGACACCATGCCTGGGCCCCCCGCGACCCTCGCTAACCCGGGCAATCTCTCTCCTGGCGCATGGGTCGTTGCCGTCGCCCTGGATCAGCACGGCCAAATTCATTTGAGCCCCGGGAACTTTGGCGGAATTTCTTCCATTGACTGTGGCGGGTCAGCTCTGCAACGGGTAACGACAAACCTGCCTCTCGGAGCGGCGTGGATAGGCGCGGGCGTGTTCGACCTTGATGGCAACCTGATCGCGGCGGTGACGCAATGCAATGGCGACATCGTGGCGATCTCAGCTTCGGCCGTTGCAGGCGTGCTGAAAGATGCCGAAGATCCCATCGCAGTCCCCTCCATGCATGCGGGAATAAAGGTGAGTGAAATTTCTCCCAGGTGGGCGGCGGTTTCCCAGTCCCTGACCGGGCTGATCGTGACCGAGGTCTGGGAAGGCTGGCCCGCCGAGCGCGCTGGAATCCAGCCCGGGGACGTCATCATGGCTGCCAATGGCCGGCCCGTGCGGGACCTGGCCGGTCTCAACAAAGTATTGGATAGCGCCGGAAGTACAAGACTCAGGCTGCGCCGGCGCCGCCGGTTTATGACCATCAACCTGCAAACCGGCGCTGCTTTGCTTTCCGGACCACCCGCCGTGACCATCCATGATGAGAACGGTGTGCAATTGAGCAGCGTTCAGCCTGACAGCAACGCCAGTAAGCTTGGCCTTGTGTCTGGCGATCGCATCATCTCACTCGATGGTCTGTCCGCATCGGGTGCCGCAGTCGCCCGTCTGTTTGCCGCCTCCGCTCGCGTCAGGCCTGTTGTGCTGGTGGCGCAACGGGGATCGCGCAGGTTCCTGGCGGTGATGGCCCCATGAACCAGATTGCATCCCTGGGTATGATTCTGCTGGTCTCGCTGGTAGCCGGGCATCTGGTGAAGCTCGCGCGTATTCCTGAAGTTACGGGTTACATCCTGGCCGGGCTGGTACTGGGGCCTTCCGTGCTGGGATGGGTGGGCGAGCAGAATCTGGCAGGTCTTGGAATCATCAGCGAGATCGCTTTGGGCCTGATTCTGTTTTCTATCGGGTCCATTTTTCGCTTTGATCGCTTCCGCCACATCCGGCGAAATGTCGTGAGCATCACTGCCACAGACGCTTTGCTCGTCTTCATCATCGTAGCCGTGACGATGTTGATTTTGCGGGTTGGCGCTGAAGCCTCCATGCTTCTGGGGATTGTTGCCGTGGAGACCGCCGCGGCCTCCACCCTGATGGTGATTCGCGAATACAACACGGAAGGCCCTCTTACCGAGAACCTCCTGGGAGTGATTGCCATCAACAATGTGGTCTGCCTGGCCGCATTCTCTGTGGCAGTTTCGTTCATTCAACTCGGCCATCTTTTGACGCTCCATGGAGGTCTGGGCGCTTTTTATCGTCCGCTCTACCTTCTCGTCTGGCAACTGCTGGGATCGGTGGCTCTTGGCTACCTCATTGGCGCCCTGCTCTCTTCGTGGGCGCCGCACGTGGTGGAGCACGGCGAAACCCTCATTCTGCTGATCGGCTGCCTTTTTCTGTGTCTGGGGCTCTGCATCTATCTTGATCTTTCAAACCTGGTGGCGAGTCTGGCCATTGGCGCCACCGCCGCCAACTTCTCCAGCCATAGCCGCCGTCTGGCGGATGTTCAATCGCGGACCGATCCGCCTTTCTATGCGGTGTTCTTCGTGATCGCCGGAGCCAACCTGCATGTGGACCTTTTGAAGTCTCTGGGAGTGGCCGGCGCCGCGTATGTGATTGCGCGCGCTGCCGCCAAACTGCTGAGCGCAACTCTGGCAGCCCGGCAGACTGACCTGCCTCCGCTTACGCGCAAAGGCCTGCAGTTCGCCACGCTGCCTCACGCCGGACTCGCGATCGGGTTGGTGCTGGCCCTGGAACAGCGCCTGCCGGACGTCGCTCCCGTTGTGTCCACTATCGTCTTGTCGGCCGTGCTGCTCTTCGAGGTCCTGGGGCCCGTAACGACGCGCTTCGCTCTTATCCGCAGCGGCGAGAGCCGCGCGCGCGGCCCCGAAGTCGTTGAAGTCCTGGAGTAGGGTGTACTTCCAGGACATCATGCGCAACGCCGTGCTGTACCGCCTGCTGTATCCGAAAGGGTAGGGGCGTTCCTGTCCGGCCCTTACTCATGTCGAAGCGCCTCAATCGCCAGCACTTCAATATGGCCGGCCGGTAATCACTCATCCCGCAACGCCCACATAGGATCCACTCGCATGGCCCGGCGAGCGGGCAGATAGCTGGCCATCAGAGCAATGGCGGTAAGAATCGCCGCAACCAGGATGAACGTAAGAGGATCAACCGCGCGAACCCCGTAGATGAGGCTGCCAAGAAAGCGGGTGCAGCCGGCGGCCGCGAGCATACCGATTGCAGCTCCGGTGGCGGCAAGCCAGGCGCCCTGCCCAATCACCATGTTGCGAACGTGCTGTGGCGTGGCTCCCACTGCCATCCTGATGCCGATCTCGCGTGTCCTCTCGCGCACGGTGTATCCGATGACTGCGAAAACCCCAAGTGCGGTCAGCAGCACAGCCAGAATGGCCAGCCCGCCGAGCAGGGTCAGGGCAGTGGTCCAATCGCCGAGAGCGGCAGGAAGATAGTCGTTGAAATTCTCAATCGACCGGATGGGCTGGTCCGGATCCACGCCGGCGAGCACTGCAGCAACCGATTTTCGCAGGGCGGCAGGCGCGTCGGGTGTTTCCACCAGCAGATCCATGGTGAAAAACGACATCTGCGAGTAGGGAACATAGAGCATCGGCTGGGGCTCCTCATTGATGCGCTCGCGCGTGTCTCCCACGATGCCGACGATTTTGCGCGGCGTCCGTTGACCACGGACATCATCGCGAGTAACCACGATCAATCGCCCCAGCGGATCCTGGCCAGGCCAGAACTTTTTTGCCATCGCGAGATTGATGAGGCATACCGGTTCAGAATCACCTGTGTCGGAATCTGCAATGAGACGGCCTTGTAACAGTGGAATGCCAAGCGTTGTGAACACATGTGAATCCGCCAGGCGCAGATCGGCCGTTTTGAATAGATCCACGGAAGTGTCCTGCGGCGCTCTAAAGCTCACACCGAGACCAGTGCCGCTGAGAGGAAGGGAGTAGGTGAAGGTAGCATTCTCAACTCCGGGGAGCGCGCGTACTTTGTCGCCCACCTGGTCATAAAACCGGACCACATCCGCGTCCCGCTGATAACGGATGCGGGGAAGAGAAACCACGACCACGATGCGGCGATCGGTTTGAAACCCAAGCGGCTGATGGCGGAGATTTTGAAAACTGCGCACCAGCAGACCTGCGCCCGCAAGCAGGACAATGGAACAGGCGATTTCTGCCATCACAAAGCCCTGGCGCAGGCGGCGTCCTTGAACGTCCACGGTCGTGCCCAGAGAAGCGCGGCGCAGCAGATCACTATTTTTCAGGCGAGTCACGGCAACAGCCGGCAGCAGCGCAAACATTGCTCCTGCCAGAACCGAGACACTGAAAGTGGCCAGCAACACCTGCCAACTGAGATCAACAGCGCTGAGCTCCGGGGACTGCCACGCGAGCACCCATAAAACAATTTTCTTGCCCGCCTCGCCGAGTGCGAGGCCGGCAACCCCTGCAGCCATCCCCAGGCAAATGCCCTCAGTAAGAAGCTGCCGCACCAGATCTGCGGGACGCGCGCCCAGGGCCAGACGAGTAGCAAACTCACGAGTGCGGCCTGTGATGCGCAGCAGCATGAGACTGGCCACATTGGCGCATGCCACAAGCAAAACCAGCAACACGGTGGCAAAAGAGACCAGCAGAATCTTCCGCATCCCGAGGGCGAGCTGTTCCTGCAAGGGAACCACCACCGCGGCGCCGTAAAAGTCGCCGGCCAGGTGGGCGCGGCGGATGCCGGCGGCAACGCGATTCAGGTCAGCCGCCGCCTGTTTGCGGCTCACGCCCGGTTTGGGCCGAGCGAGCACGTAAAGAAATCGCGAGTCTCGCCAGCGCATGCGGTCCGGCCGAATCTGGCGTTGCAACGGAACCCACAACTCAACGTCCGGGTTCAACGCGCTCTGCCGCGGCATGATCCCGACAACCGTGAACGGATCACCGTTGATGCCAATCGCCTTGCCGACGATTCCAGGGTTGGAGTCAAACCGGCGACGCCACAGCTTGTCGCTGAGAATCACAACCGGCGTGCCGCTCGGCGAGTCTTCCTCCTGCCGAAAATCGCGGCCTAACTCAGGATGAACGCCCAGGACGGTAAACCAATCCGCCGAAATGGCATCTCCCCAGACCTGTTCGGGCTGGCCGGTTCCCGTGAGGTTGTAGCGAAAATCTATGCCGGCGGCGATATGAGCAAAAGCGCGGGTCTGCTGTTGCCAGTCCAGGAAATTCGCCGGCGCCACGTTCTCGTGCGTTGCGTAATCGCTGGGTCTTTCGGCTTCAAAGAGGCGCAGCAGATGCGAGGGATCAGGATAGGGCAGTGGCTGCAGCAGCAGGTGAATCAGGCTGAAAACGGCTGTGTTGGCGCCGATTCCAAGCGCCATGGTAATGACCACCACCAGGGTAAAACCCGCCGATTTACGGAGCGAGCGAAGAGAATAGACCAGGTCGCGAACGACGGACATGATGCGGTACCCGAGTGGGGAGTGTAGCACGTATATTTTCCCTGGCGGCTCGACAATGCTTAAAGCCGCTCTGACGAGATGACCCATGGCCAGGAGGCCGCTCTACTCTCCGCCTCAGCAAGACCCGTTGTGTTAGTTTCGTATGCTGCCGGTTCGGCATGGCATTGAGAAGGAGTCGGGGTGGAACGGTTCAAGATTCATGTCGCGGAAGAAGTGCTCACTGAACTGCAAGAACGCCTGCGGCGTACCAGATGGCCCGACGAGGTGCCCGGTATAGGTTGGAAGCAGGGCACGAATCTCGGTTGGTTGCAGCACCTCGTGTCCTACTGGACGAATGAATTTGACTGGCGTGCCTGGGAACGGAAGCTTGGCGCTCTCGATCACTTCACCTGGGAGGGCATCCACTTTGTGTACAGGCGTGCCGCTACGGGCCGGGGAGTGCCGATTATCCTCACGCACGGCTGGCCCGGCAGCTTCCTCGATTACCTCGCCATGCTGCCCATGCTCGAAGAATTCGACGTGGTTGTACCGTCCCTGCCCGGTTATGGATTCTCGGCGCGTCCGCCTAGGGTCGGAATCAACTACCGGTATGTCTCGGGCATTTGGCGCCGGCTCATGTCTGCGCTTGGGTATTCCCGGTATTGTGCGGGTGGCTATGACTTTGGCGCCGGTGTGACGACCCTCCTGGCGCTGGACCATCCTGAGTCAGTCATCGGGATTCACATCACCACGCTGGAGTCCGACCTTACCCCAGTGGTGGACGATGGAGACTTGTCCGAGGCCGAGCGTTCGTACCTTGCTGTGAATCGTGGCTGGGACTCTACGGAGCGGGGCTACAGCACGATTCAGTCCACCAAGCCGCAGACCATCGGCTATGGGCTGAATGACTCTCCTGCGGGATTAGCCGCATATCTTGGCGAAAAATGGCGCTCATGGAGCGATGTCACACCGCCCGATGACTTCCTTTGCGCCACGCTCACGCTTTACTGGGTCACGCAGACCATCACTTCGTCGATGCGCGATTACTGGGACAATCGCTGGCACCCGGTTGATCGAGCCTATGTCGGCACGCCTACGGCGTTTGGCCTGTTCGCGCATCAAACCATTCCTGAAGGGGAGCCGCCGCGGTCGTATCTGGAACGCGTGTACAACATTCGGCGGTGGACTGTGTTTCCACATGGCGGACATTTCGCTCCGGTAGAACAGCCAGCGGCCCTAGCAGAGGACCTGGCTGCTTTTTTCCTGCACGATCTGCACTGAGGCATCCTGCGGCTTCAAACGCGGTGCAGAGTGGCAGTTGGCCCCACCATACTGGTCGCGGCCCGGGAAGCCGCCAGCAGGGCACTTCAAAACAAATCGAAACTGGCGCCGCCAGAAGGCTGGATCACAGGGTTGAGTTTTGTGAGGCGCCCGTAGACAATGGACGCGTGAGTCCGCACAAACACCGGATCACCGAGTACCTGCGGCCCAAAACGCTTGCGATGCTGCTACTCGGGTTTTCTTCAGGCCTTCCCTTTCTCCTGGTGGGCAATACGT
>JBLMYN010000519.1:0-2899 GCA_050258305.1 Actinomycetota bacterium | reverse complement strand
GCAGCTGCTATTCGATCTGGCAGTGCCGGCAGCCATGTGCACGATGGTGCTGGCAGGCCTCGCGCTCAGGCAGGAAAGCGGTGTGAATTTTGAGATCGGCGGCCGGTTCCAGCGATGGATGTTGTGGTCGGTCATTCTTTTGACGTTGCCACAGTTTCTCTCGTGGTTTGCCGCCCAGGGAATAACCATGCCGCCACAGAGCGCAGGAATCGCCGGGGCGTGGTTACAAGGGATGGAGACCAGCTTCACCAGCTTCGTCTCGGACGTGGTTGTGGGCAGGCTGGTTCCCATCCTTGCGGCTTTCTTTGTCTTGAAGGCCGCGCTCGATGCCGCGCAAGGGGCAACCCCTCTCGGCTCTGTAGTTTCGGCAATCTTCCTCCTTGGTTTATCGGGAACCGTACAGCTGATGCAGGGCTTCAACAGCGGCGGCGAGTTCGCGACCACGGACATGCTGGTTTCTCTGTGGAACTATCTGGCGGGAACGATCCTGCCGGAAGCCGCGGGCCTAGCGGTGGTGGGAGCCATCATCAACTTCTCACGCAGGAAGCCCTTTATGCCCCTGGTGTTTTCGGCTCTGGCGTTCCTGAGCGTCGCGGGGTTGTGGGAGCTTGTCCAGGCCATGGTCAGGTAGCAGTGGGATCGGAGGTGGAACATGTTTGAAAACGGACTGCTGAACCTGACCAACTGGGCAGGCAATGTGATCATGCCGACCCTGGCGGGACTGTTTTTTGCCGCAGCGATCTACCGCTTCAGCAAGGCCCATCCTTATTCGCAACTCGCCTGGGCCGGCTTTGCTTCGCTCATGTGCTCCGGCCTGTTGCGGGCATTAGAAGCATTTGCCCAGCAGGCCGGAGCGGCTGATCCGGACCGCTACTGGATTGCGATCCTGACGCTCACGAATTGGGTCGGCAACGTCATCCTGCCGCTTTACGGAGTGATTCAGGTCGTGATGATGGTCCTGCACTCGGCAGGACTGCTGGAACGCATGACTATTGGCGAAGCCTGGGTGAGGAATCTGGTGTCGGCCATGATGTGCTTCGGCCTTTCGGGATTGCTGCGGCTGACGGAGTTCTGGATCCAGAACGGCACGGCAGGCGTGAGGTGAAGCGTATGGCACTCGATGTAACGCCGGTCAATCGCAACCTGCACACGCGGGTGACCTTCATGGCGCTTGAGTTTGAGGACCTGTTCGTTGTGCTGGGCCTGGCCGCAGTGATGAATGTGGTCAGCCGCTTTGCGAGTGGTTCGGTGAGCGCGTGGCTGCAGTATGGCGTGCCCCTGGCAGTTGTGCCATTGCTCATGGTCTTCAAGTACGGCAAGCCGCGCGGGTATTTGCGTGACCTTTTCTATTGGTACATAAAGCCCCGAACTTACTGTGCGATCTCTCATGACCGCCACCTTCAGAGCAGCTACCTGAGAAAGGAGCAGGAGTGATGCCGTTGACTCTGGACCAACGCGAAAAACAGCTCGATGATCCTGCGATCTGTGAGCAGCTTCCGGTGAGGGACTATCTCGATAACGTGATGGTGCGCACCAATGGCGCTCTGGTCGCCGGGTATGAACTGCGCGGAATGACCTCGTATTTCGGAAGCGATGAGGAGCGTGATCGCGGCAAAGTGATGCTGGGAGCTCTGCTCAAGTCAATTCCCGAACAGAGCATGCGGGTGCAGCTGCGGTACGAAGTGGTCGAAGACCTTGGGGATCTCCTGGACGTGTACGCATCTGACGAACGCTCCGGGAATGAGATTGGGCAGATGCTCGATGCCGCGCGTCTTGAAGCCTGGCGCCAGAAGGCCGAAGCCGGTCATTATCTGAGGCCTCTGCTGCACATCTATCTGATCTGGGACCCGCTGATTCATCACCGCATTACCGGGAAGACGACCAGACGCAATCTCAGTTGGAGTCTCTCAGCCAAGACGTGTATCGAGCGCAGCCGCCGTGAGCATGAAGAGCTCTGCGCCGAGTTTGAAAGCCTGCTGGTGGGCATTGAAACGACCATGCAGGCCGCCGAACTGGGCCCGAAACGGCTCACGGACCAGGAGCT
This sequence comes from Actinomycetota bacterium, assembly GCA_050258305.1. Lineage (GTDB taxonomy): Bacteria > Acidobacteriota > Terriglobia > Terriglobales > Acidobacteriaceae > Angelobacter. Next base: position 855 of record JBLMYN010000519.1, on the reverse strand, counting down.
GTTTGTCGAGGCCAAGCGTGCGCTGAATCCCGTCGAGCGCGACGAGCGCCGCTACACTTCGGGCGAAGACCATCTGGAATACCGCAGTGCGCGTCAGCAGTTGGCAAATGTCAGTATCGTCGATGAGACCGACTCGTATCTCAATGTGGGCGGGCTGCTGTACTCGTTTGTCAGCCTGAAAGAACTTCCCGACGCGACCTTCCCGGGAATCCTGCGCGAGCTGATCGCGCTCGATTTTCCCATCGTTGTCAACGCGCAGCTAACGATTCCCGACCAGACCAAAGTCCTCAAGGGTTATAAGAGCCGGTTGCGCAAGATGCAGGCTGCGCAACGCGATAGTCAGGGTGGATTCCGTGTCAACGTCGAGGCGCAGGTTGCCGAATCGCAGCTCTTCAAGGTGCAGCAGGAAATCATTGCCAGTTCGATCAAGACCGCCAAGATGAGCCTGGTCATCGCCATTCGGACATCGAAGCCGGCCGTCACGCGCAGCAATTTCGATGACGCGGAACGCACTATAGAAAACCGGCGACAGCAGGTTCTCTACGCCGTCGCCCGTATGAACGGCGCCAAGGCCATCACTGAGACCCTGGCGAAGAGGCGGCTCTTCTTTGCCGGCCTGCCAGGAATGGCCGAAAACGACAAGCGCGAGCAGGATTTGCTCACACCGAACGCTGTGGACCTGTTGCCAGTGGAAGCGCCATGGCAGGGCACGCCGCGGTCGCCACTGTTCTTGCTTGAGACTCCCTACCGGCAACTCATCCCGTTTTCGCCGTTCGATCCAGCATTGAGTGACGCCAACGTTCTGATCATGGCCAAGAGCGGAGGCGGCAAGACCTTCATGGTGCAACAGCTTTT
>JBLMYN010000518.1:0-3576 GCA_050258305.1 Actinomycetota bacterium | reverse complement strand
CTACCGCAGGGTTATACACAAAGTTGGTCTGGGCCTGGGCCTGTGACATTTCCACTGAGGCGCGCGGCGGGAAGAGGTTGAACTGCTGGTGAGCCCAGATGGGTCCCGGAGGACGGCCTTCAATGGGGCCTGTGCCGCCGCCCAAAACGGCGGGAACGGGTTGCTGAGTCTGGTTGGATTCGGCCATCGGAACCGGGGTGAGATCGCCACCCAGCGGATTGTTGCCGCGGTGGATCACATCGAACCTCGGCAATGGCGCGGTGAAAGGCTGGACACCGAAGAGCGGGCTGGGCGGTGCGCCTGTCGGGATGCCGGTGCCGGTGCCGCCATCGGCATGCATGCTGGGAACGAAGGGACTCAAACCGCCGATCGGAGCAATGGCTCCGGCAGAGGTGATCAGTCCCCACTTGATGAGGTCGCGCCGGGTCACTGTGCCTTGAGAGTATGCTTTGAGAATTTCCGCACGATTTTTGCGGGCATTCTCAGCCGCTCTCAGCTGTGCCTTTGACGCGTCCTTGGGCAGGTAAATAAAGCTCATATTGGCTGCGCTCCTTTGTAATTCGTACATCCCGCTGCGCAGATACACTGTCAGCGCGGATTGGATGCGGCTGCCCGGAAGTGGCATTGCCAGATTTGCTCTGGTCTTTTTGCTATATCGCCTAGAAACTACACCTGTGCATAAGCATAGGAATCCCTTATGCGTCGTCATTCAATAGGTTGTGCTTAGCGATATCAGCCTCGCGAGGAGAATACCCGGGCAGGTATTAGAAAAGTACGAAAATTAGATTAAAGTCTCTAATGTGCCATTGAACGGATACTTCAAATGCACACTGGATTTCATGATAAAGCCGGATTCCCTTGTTTTCGGTTTGTTATTAGCTGTTTACACAAAAACGCTAAATGCCGAACCAGCTCGCAACAGAAGTGACTTCGGTAATCGGACAGGCCCGAGCTCTCCGATTCTTTGGATTTTCTAATTTTGCGGAATACAAGGCGGGACTCAATCCAGCACTTTTAAGACGACAACTGTCTGGTCATCAAAAACAGGGGCACCCGCCGAAAACTCAGTAGTCGCTTGAAAAATGGCGTCGGCTATTTCCTGCGCCGTTCCGGCCGCATGCTTCGTGATCACGTGCTCGATGCGAACTCGGCCAAACTGCTCATCCTTTTCATTGCTGGCGTCGACCGCACCATCACTAAAGAAGACGAAAACGTCGCCAGGGGACGCATGGATGGTGGTTTCATCGTATCCGGCATCGGAAAACATTCCCAGGGGAAGGCCTGCAGCCTCAATCATGTGCGCATGCCCAAGATGGCAGTAAATCGGGCGCGGCAGCCCGGAATTGGCCACCCGCATCGTCATCTTCTCGTCGTCCCAGAGCGCGCAACAAAGGACGACGTAGTTGGCATCCAGGCGGCGCTGATTGAGCGCGCGGTTCAAAGATCCGAGCAGGGTTGCGGGAGCGGGTTCACCGGAAGCGACGCTGCGGATGATTCCGCTCACCAGCGCTGCGTACAAGGCGGCCGGCGCGCCTTTTCCGCTGACGTCGCTCACCATGAGACACGCTCGCGGAGGTTTATAGTCGAGAAAGTCGTACATGTCGCCGCCAATGGCGTGCGCCGGACTGAAGCGCGCCGCCACCTGTGCGTTCTTCAAAATGGGAACCGAAGGAGGAAGCAGGTGATGCTGGACCTCGCGGGCCATGGCCAGGTCGCGTTCCAGTCTCTGCTCTTCCAGGGCGATCCTCTCATACAGGCTGGCATTCTCCACCGCGATGGCAATCTGCGCAGCCAGCGTAGTCATGGTTCTTACGTGTTCTTCCGTGAAGAACCCCTTGCGAGTATGCTCGAGGTCCAGCACTCCGATCACTTTGTCTTTATGGATCAGGGGCACACATAACTCTGACCGCGTCTCCGGATTGGCTTTTATATAACGTGGGTCCTTGCTCACGTCCGCAACCAGCACAGGCTTTTTCTCGAGCGCCGCGGTTCCCACCAGGCCGCGTCCGAGCGGGATGTCATGCTTAAGCTGGATATTTTCCTTGAAGCGCACGGAAAATCGGTGCACCAGCTTTTGCTTGTTCTCATCGAGGAGAAGGATGGAGAACATCTGATAATCGATGATCTTGAGCAGCAGGTCTCCGATCCGCTTCAACAACTGGTCCAGATTCAGGATTGACGTGAGATCGCGGCTGATTTCGTTGAGCAGCGCCAGGTTATTTGCCTGGCGAACCACGCGCGTATACAGGCGGGCATTTTCAATGTTGACCGCAATGCGGGAAGCAATCAGTGACAGCAGTCGCGCATGCTCTTCCTTGAAGTATCCAGGCTCGCGCGCTTCAAGGTCGATGACTCCGATCACCTTGTTCTTGGTGATCAGCGGTACAGCAAGCTCAGACCGGACACGCGGGACGGCTTCAATGTAATCCCGGTCCTTGCTGACGTCATCCACCAGAATGGTTCGGCGCTCCTGAACGGCGCGGCCGGTGACGCCTTCACCTACTTTGACGCGGATGCGCTCTGCTACCTCCGGCAGATGACCGATCTGGAACCGGAAGCGAAGGTCCTGATATCGCTCATTGAGAAGAAGGATGGAAAAAATTTCATAGTCGATCACCCGCTTTACAACTTCGGCAACGCGGTGAAGGAGAGTGTCGAGGTCCAGCGTGGTGTTCAGGACATCAGCGACTTCGATCAGCAGAGATTCTACGTCTACGCGTTGATGAGGAACGGGAGTGACCACGGTGTCCACAGTTCATGATACCAGCTACGACGAGTGTCCCTGCTGAGGTAAAGGCGGCCACCTCATTTCGAAAATCTGACGCGCGGTGATCAAAAGCCGCTTATCGGAAGCGGAATAGAATTCCTGTGGAAAACCTGAAATCCGTCTGACCAGCGCCAAAAACATGCGCTCCGTGATAGTCAAGCTGCGCCACACGCCAGGCGAACTGATCGTTAAGAGCGTAATCCGCGCCGCCGCCCAGAACCCAGCCAGCAGACGTATCAGACGGCCCGGGATCCACATTGAAGTGTGCAATCCCGAGGAGACCATGTGCAAAAAGCCTGATCCGCTCTCCTGTGGCCGACACCTGGGGTCCAAAGAGCACGTTGAATTCGTGCGCATGTGCGCCGGCCTCGGATTTGTAATTGCCGCTCAAATCGGCCTTTAAGGCGAACCAGTCATTCATGTTACCCGTCAGCGCCACTTCAAAGCCGCTCGCGGTGGAAAGAGTGTCACCGTTCAGCAGTGAATAGCCGAGGTAAACATCGCCGGGGCTGCGGTCATGACTCATCTTCTGGGCCGAAGCGCTGACAGAAAATCCAAGGAGAGCAAGTGCCAAAATGAGCTTACGCATTCCGAATAGTTCCTCCTGCTGATTGTTGGCCAGAAAACTGCTTCCCGTCGGCGACATAACGCGCCTGACATTTGCTGAGACGAGGTGGCTTGCGGCTAATCCATCTTACGTAAAAAGACGTGCGTTTTGGAGCGATGAGAGCGGGGCTCGGAGTTACCAAGGTGGTACGGCTGGAACGAACGTGATTCCGGCCCCTTAGCTTTTAGGGATGATCCGACTG
>JBLMYN010000517.1:0-4235 GCA_050258305.1 Actinomycetota bacterium | reverse complement strand
AGGTATAGAAGGCTTCGCTGCTGTCCCATGTTCCAATGAGGCCGGAAAGCGATCCCATGGCGGGTGGCTTGATTTCACGCACCAGCTTGCCTTGCGAAGTAAACACTTTCAGCGTGGTAACCACGTCCTTTGTGTAGCTGGCGACTATTCTGCCGCCGACCAGGGAAACGCCTTCCAGCACGCCATCGCTCTCAGGAATCACCTCACGCCAGTTCTTGCGCGCGGGATTCTTCAAATCGACCTCCAGCAAACGCTCTTTCGGCGCCTTCCAGTCAGTGAGCAGGTACATCTTGTCGCCGGCCACGGATGGAAAGAACGTGGCTGTAAGATCATTGACAATCGGCGTGACAGGGCCCTTTTTCCTGAGATCCTGAATGTAAACTTCCGTCTTGTCCCCGGCCGACCCATAACCTACCCCGATAATCAGATAATGGCCGTCCAGCGAGACCGCGGCATGGATCAGCTTTTCCGGACCGACACCTTTGCCAAAAATCTCTGTGTCCTGCCCGGCGCCGCTACCTACCTTGTGCTCATAGACGCGCGGGCCCTCTTTGGTCTGACGGGAGTAATACAACGCGCTCTTGTCGGGCAAAATCGCAATGCCGTTGTAGCGCCCTTCCGGGAGTTGATCGAGTTCCCGATGCTCATTTACGTCGTAAACGTACGGTGTGATCTCGTCTTGTCCGCCGTGGCGCAGTCCATACACAACTACTCCGCCGTCGCGGCTTAGAGAAGCCAGAACCACGGTGATGTTGTGTTGCGGGCTCAATTTGTCAGGATCAACCAGCAATTCATCTTTCCCGGAAGCGCCGCGGCGCATGTAGAGTGAGCTTTGGTCCTGGTCGGCCCCACGACGATCAAAAAAGTATCGGCCTCCGCGGACGATCGGCACGGTCATGGTCTCCACTTTGAGCAGGCCCGTGACTTTTTTCTTCAGCGCATCGGTTCCCGGGATGTCGTTGAGGAGGGAATCCGTGTAGGCATTTTCGGCGTTAATCCATTTCCGCGTCTCAGGACTGTTCTGGTCCTCCAGCCAGCGGTATGGATCGGTAATCTCCACCCCATGCATCATCTCTTTCACCACATTGACCGGGGTCCTGGGAGGCGGCGGTGGGCTGGGCGAGTGCGGCGCCTGGGCCGCAACGGCCCCAATCAGGACGAGGATCGTAAAAGCGGGCAACAGGCGCAACAGACGCATGGGAAGCCTCCAGAAAGTGGTTTGGCAGACATTAAAAGAGGACTCTGCTCAGTGCCGCGATTCTAGTTTCCGCCACAGTTCGGGTCAAGGAACCAGGCGACATCACACGGAGTGTGTGCGGCCGAAAAGGCCCACCGCGTAAGTAAAAATAAACCGGCCTCATAACTGGACAGCAATATGAATCTGCGCTCACAATTTCTATGATCCATTCCCCGGGGCCTCGAATCGCTCAATCGGAAAGGAATTCCCCGATGAAAAGATTTTTGCAGTGCATCCTCTGTCTGGCATTATTCGCTACACCTCTGGCTGCGAAACAAAAGAAAGCAGCGCCAGGCGCGCTTCCGCCAATCATTGACCGTGAGCTTCTTTTCGGCAACCCGGAAATAGCTGCGCCGCAACTCTCTCCAAACGGCGAATACATATCATTCCTGAAGCCATGGAACGATACGCGCAATATCTACGTTAAGAAAGTGGATGAGCCGTTCAGCGCGGCGCGCCTGCTCACCACGGAAACCAAACGGCCCATTCTCGGCTATTTCTGGACGCGTGACAGCAAAGCCATTCTGTACGTGAAAGACCACGATGGGGATGAGAACTACAACGTCTATGCGGTTGACCCATCCGCGAAACCGGCCCCCGGCGCCGACGCTCCCGCCTCGCGCGACCTTACCGGATTGAAGGGCGTTCGCGTCGCCCTCTATGAAATTCCCAAGAGCGATCCGGATGTGGCTTACATCGGCATCAATGACCGGGACAAGGCCTGGCATGATCTCTACAAGCTCAAAATCTCCACAGGAGAAAAGACGCTGCTGCACAAGAACACTGACCGGATCACCGGTTGGAGTTTTGATCTGCAGGGCAACCTGCGCATGGCCGAACGCTCCGCGGCAAATGGCGACACGGAAATCCTGCGCGTCGATGGTGAGAAGCTGACGCAAATCTATTCGTGCAGCGTCTTTGAACAGTGCGCCGTCATACGGTTCCGCAAGGACGGAAAAGAAGCCTATCTGATTACGAACAAAGGCGACCTCGACCTGGCTGCCCTGGAATTGCTCAATCCGGGGACGGGAAAGACGGAGATGGTGGAATCTGACCCGCTCAAGAGAGTTGATTTCTCAGGAGCGGTCTTTTCCGAGGCGACGGACGAACTGGCCATCACGCGATACCAGGATGACCATTTGCGGCGTTATTTCCGGGACAAAGGTATTGAGGCGGATTTCAAGTGGTTGCGGGCGAAGTTCCCCGGCAAGGAGGTAGGCCGCCTTTCCTGGACCAGAAATGAGCAGATGTGGCTGGTGCTGGTGAACAGTGACACCGAGCCGGGCCAGATTTATCTGCTCAATCGCAAAGATCACAAACTCACGCACCAGTTCAAGTTTAGGGAAAAACTGCCGCGCCAAGCCCTGGCGCCGATGAAAGTGGTCAGCTACAAGTCTTCTGACGGGCTGGAGATCCCTGCGTATTTGACGCTGCCCAGGGGAGTGCCGGGCAAGAACCTGCCGGCCGTCATTTTTCCTCACGGCGGCCCGTGGGGCCGGGACGCGTGGGGCTTCAATCCCTATGCTCAGTTCTTCGCCAATCGCGGTTATGCCGTTTTGAGCATGAACTTCCGCGGCTCCGCCGGCTACGGCAAGAAATTTATCGATGCCGGGAACCTCGAGTGGGGCAGAAAGATGCAGGACGATGTGACCTGGGGGGCGAAGTACCTGATTGCGCAAGGCATCGCCGATCCGAAGCGTATCGGCATCTTTGGCGGATCGTATGGCGGCTACGCGACGCTGGCGGGGGTGGCGTTCACTCCGGACGTTTACGCTGCGGCAGTGGACCTGTTTGGCCCGGCCAACCTGATCACGCTGCTGGACTCCATTCCGCCTTACTGGGAGCCCATACGGCAGATGTTCTATAAGCGCATGGGTGATCCCAACACGCCGGAAGGCAAGAAGCTGCTGGTGGAACGGTCGCCGCTCACTTCAGCCAAAAATATCAAGACGCCATTGATGATTGCCCAGGGCGCCAACGATCCGCGCGTCAACCATGCAGAATCCGAGCAGATCGTGGTGGCGCTGCGTGACCGCGGGTTCCCGGTGGAATACCTGCTTATTCCGGACGAGGGCCACGGCTTCGCACGCCCGGTGAACAACATGGCCAGCATCATGGCCACGGAAGCCTTCTTTGCCAAATACCTCGGCGGACGCTACCAGCAGGGAGGCACGCCGGAGGTGGTCGCTCGTCTGAAAGAAGTCACCGTCGATCCTAAAACGGTGGTGCTGGCGAAGAAGATCGATCCGGCAAGCGTGGGCGTACCCAAACCCGCAGTGGATCTGGAACCGGGAACATATAAATACAAAGCCCGGCTGTCCGCCGGTGGGCAAGAAATGGCACTGGATTTCTCCACAAGCATCAAGGAAGAAAACGGCATGTGGAAGACAACAGGAATAGTGCAGGGGCCGATGGGCACGATCTCAGATACAGCAACATTGGAGAAAGGTACCCTGCTGCTGCGCACGCAGCATGTCGAACAGGGCCCCGCGGTGATCAGCCTGGAGTTCACTGACAACAAGGCCACGGGCACAATGACCATGAATGGCCAGGAAAAGCCGATTTCGGCAGACCTGGGCGGCCCCCTGTTCGCTGATGCAGCCGGATCAGAGTTTGTGATTGCAACTTTGCCTCTGGCCGAGGGCTATACCACCAACTTCCGGAATTTTGATATCCGCAAGCAGAAGGAGAAGCTGATGCAGTTAAAAGTGGTGGGCGTGGAGAGCGTGACCGTGCCCGCCGGCACCTTCGACGCCTTCAAGGTGGAACTCACGTCGGCCGATGGCGGCAGTGACAAGCGGACCCTCTGGATTGCCAAAGACTCGCGCAAGCCGGTGAAGGAGTCCGCCGTTCTGGCTGAGATGGGCGGCGCCACTCTAACCGAAGAACTGGTTCCGTAGTTTTTGGAATTGCGGCGCGCTCTGTCCTGGTGACGGAGCGCGTTTCTTTTTTGCCGCGTCGCCGGCCAGGCCTCATACTGTTACGTGTCCAAGGGCTT
>JBLMYN010000516.1:0-10118 GCA_050258305.1 Actinomycetota bacterium | reverse complement strand
GATCCCTGCCTCATCCGGGGCCTGGGACCATGTCCCCGGCTCGGCGTGACAGGGGCATCGGTTTCCACGACCATCGGACGAAGCATTGGTGTGCTCTTCCAGATTTACATGCTCAGGAAGGGCAGCGCGCACCTGGAGATTCTGAAGAAACACATCCGTCTCAAGCTGAAGGTGATGTGGAACATCTTTGAAGTTGCCGGGGTTGGCGTTCTCCAGCTTCTGGTTGCGACCGCAAGCTGGGTGGTCATGGTCAGAATGATCCAATCCTTCGGCAGCGAGGCCACGGCCGGCTACACGGTGGCCATACGCATCGTGATCTTTTCCACGCTCCCGTCGTGGGGACTGGGATCCGCTGCGGCTACGCTCGTGGGCCAGAACCTTGGAGCCAAACAACCCGAGAGAGCGGAACAATCCGTGTGGCGTGCCAGCTTCTTCAACGCGGTTTTTCTGGCGTTCGTCTCCGCGGCGTTTTTGTGGTTCGCTCCGCAACTAGTGGGCCTGTTCAGTTCCGATCCGCAGGTGATTCACTACGGCGCAAGCTGTTTGCGCATCATCAGCCTCTGTTACGTCCTGTGGGCCTATGGCGAGGTCATTGTTCAGGCGTTCAATGGCGCGGGAGATACATGGACGCCCACGCTCATCAATTTCTTTGTTTACTGGGTGGTGCAATTGCCTGTTGCGTACGTGCTGGCAATGAAGTTTCACTTCGGCCCGAATGGGGCCTATTACGGAATCCTGACGGCGGAAACGCTGCTGGCCCTGATCGCGATTTACGTGTTCAGGAAAGGAAAGTGGAAGGAAAAACTCGTTTGAAAACGGCCCTTCGTTATTGGCCTTCGGCTCCTGGCCAAACTTGATGGACGATAGTACACAAGCAAGAGCCAAAGGCTAACGGCCAAAAGCCGCTCAGTTTTCCAGACGCGCTCATGTTCGGCGTCGACTAGTTACAGTTTTGCCCTTCTCAACCTGAGAGCATTGGCAATCACGGACACGGAGCTGAAGCTCATGGCCGCGGCAGCAAACACCGGTTGCAGCAGCAGTCCGATGAACGGGTACAAAACGCCTGCGGCGATGGGCACGCCCAGCAGATTGTAGATAAAGGCAAAGAAGAGATTTTGCCGGATATTGCGCATGCTGGCGCGGCTGAGGTTCCGGGCGCGCACAATGCCGCGCAGATCACCCTTGACCAGCGTGATATCGCCGCTTTCCATGGCGACATCCGTCCCCGTTCCCATGGCGATGCCGACGTTGGCCTGGGCGAGCGCCGGGGCGTCGTTCACGCCATCGCCAGCCATGGCGACGATCCTGCCCTTCGCCTGCAGGTCCTTCACCACCTCTGATTTTTTGTCCGGCAGAATCTCGGCCTCGAAGCTTTCAATTCCCAGCTCGCGCGCAATTGCCTGCGCCGTCACGCGGTTGTCCCCGGTAAGCATCACCAGGTGCAGACCTTCCTGCCGCAGCGCCTTTAACGCTTCTGCGGTGGAGGGTTTGATGGGATCAGCCACGGCAATCAATCCTGCGGGACGCCCGTCCACGGCCACCAGCATTACCGTCTGTCCCTTCTGGCGAAGATCGTCTGCGGTGCCAGCGAGTGGCCCGGGATCGATTTTGCGTGATTCAAGCAGGCCGGCGTTGCCCAGAACCACCTCGTGCCCATCCACGTGTCCAATCACACCCTTGCCCGTCACCGATTGAAAGCTGCCTGTGCTGCTCGGGTGCAAGCCGCGCTCCTGCGCGCCCCGCACGATCGCCGCCGCCAGCGGATGTTCACTCGACCGCTCCAGCGAGGCCGCAAGGCGCAGCAATTCCTTCTCAGTGACATTTCCCGCCAACACAACTTCCGTGAGCCGTGGCTTGCCTTCCGTCAGCGTTCCTGTCTTATCAAAGACAAGAGTATCTACTTTCTCCATCATTTCCAGCGCTTCAGCATTCTTGACCAGCACACCGGCATGAGCGCCACGTCCGGTGCCCACCATCACGGCCATCGGTGTTGCCAGCCCAAGCGCGCACGGACAGGCGATGATCAGAACGGCGACCGCATTCACGATGCCATGAGCCAGCCGGGGATCAGGTCCGAAAATGCCCCAGACGATGAACGTGAGAACCGCCACCAGGATGACTGCGGGGACAAAATAGCCGGACACCTTGTCAGCCAGCGACTGAATAGGAGCGCGGCTGCGCTGGGCTTCGGCCACCATCCGGACGATCTGTGACAGCAGCGTCTCTGAACCGAGTTTTTCCGCGCGCATGATGAATGCTCCGGTCTGGTTCACGGTTCCGCCAATCACGTTTGTACCCGCTGACTTCTCCACGGGTATCGATTCCCCGGTGATCATGGATTCATCCACCGAACTGTTCCCTTCTTCCACCGTTCCGTCCACCGGCACGCGGCTGCCGGGACGCACGCGCAAACGGTCGCCATGCCTGACCTGGTCGAGAGAAATTTCTTCATCCGTACCATCACCGCGCAGGCGCATGGCGGTCTTGGGATTCAGGTCAAGCAGGGCGCGGATGGCGGCACCGGTCTGGCGTCGCGCGCGCAATTCCAGAACCTGCCCCAACAGCACCAGGGTGACGATGATGGCGCTGGTTTCGAAATAAACCTCTACTACTCCGTTATGCCCGCGGAAGGTCGCCGGGAATATTCCTGGCGCGATCGTCGCAACAAGGCTGTACACGTACGCTGTCCCGGTGCCCACGGCGATCAACGTGAACATGTTGAGGTGCCGGTTCACCACGGAGTTCCAGCCGCGCTGAAAGAATGGCCATCCGCCCCACAGGACCACAGGAGTTGCCAGCGCCAATTGCAGCCACTCTGACCAGCCCGCCGGAATTGCATGCAGCGGGCTTGATGCCGCCATCCCGCCCATGGAGAGAATCAGCACAGGGACGCTCAGAACCACGCCCGTCCAGAAGCGGCGGGTCATGCTGCGCAGTTCGGAATCGTCTTCCTCGTGAACGCCGGCTGCGACACGCGGCTCCAGCGCCATTCCGCAAATCGGACACGAGCCCGGCCTGTCGCTGACAATTTCAGGATGCATCGGGCACGTGTATTCCACCGTCTCCGCTTCCAGAGCCATCCCGCACATCGGACACGGGCCTGGCTTGCTTTCCCGAACCTCAGGATCCATGGGACAGACGTAGCTGACCCCGCTTTTTCCGGAAGCAGGAATCTGCGCCGCCACCGGCGCCGGCGGAGATGCTTGTTGTGGTTTGGCTGACGCTATCGCGCCCAACTGCACCAGCGCGGGAGAAGGTTTCGGAGCAAGATACTTCTCCGGTTCGGCATTGAACTTTTCCAAGCAGCGCGGGCAGCAGAAGTAATACGTCTTGTCTTTGTATTCGGCTGTGCCGCGCGCCTTTTCCGGGTCCACCGACATCCCACAGACCGGGTCCTTGACCGTGCCGGGCTTTTGCTGATGGCTGCCCGCCATGTGCTGATGAGACCCTGCATCGGGCGAAGGCACGGACGCACCAGCCAGATATTTTTTCGGGTCTGCGTTGAATTTCGCGGCGCAGCCTGCGCAGCAGAAGTAGTACGTTTTGCCTTCGTAGTCGGCGGTGGCGCGCGCGGTCGAGGGGTCAACGTTCATGTTGCACACCACATCACGAACAAGGGTCTTCACTGGATCCATACCTGGGCCTCCTTTACCGCGCATGCTTGTAGAACAGCTCAGTCAACTCGTCGTACGTTTTCTGCGCTTTCCGGGCGTCGCCGGAGCGCAGCGCCTCCGTGGCGCAATGCTGCAGGTGGTTCTTCATCAGGATGCGCTCCACCGCGCGCAGAGATTCACGGATGGCCGACGTCTGCGTCAGCACATCCGGGCAGTAGCGCTCTTCCTCCACCATTCTCTGCACGCCGCGAACCTGGCCTTCCACACGCCGCAGCCTGATGAGCAGCGTTTCTTTCGCTCTGCTCTCATGCTGAAGGGCGCCTCTGTGCTCCGTCCGCCTGCTTCCGTTTCTTGTCTGGGCCATTTACCCCGCCTTCCGTCTTTCTACACTATACCCCCATGGGGTATGCAGTGCAATCCACACAGGCCGTGATGCGGATCACACCGCTGGGTTCCACTGATTCGAGTTTCCTTATGGCTGTGCTAAATTTGTGCTCAGACGATCCGAATCCTTCTTTCGCTGCCCCTGGGCCGCGGGAGAACTGAGAGGCTTTCCAACGAATGACCCTGCTCGACGTGGTTTTCAGATACGGCATGCCGCCCGGCGAAAAACAGATGCTCGCATTGAACAATGCCTGGGAAGTCTACGGTGTGCGCAAGATCAGGTTTGACGAGAAAGAGCACACTGTCCGGGTCGAATATGACGCTACCCGGCTCAATGATGGGGAGATCGCGGCCATACTGAGACGCGCAGGAATTGACCTGCGCGAAAAAGTTCAACTCGTGTAGGTCCTTTGCGGCACCGCTCAGGTAAGTAGCAAGCAAGGGCTGGAGCAAGGGTTTGTTCCGGGCGTTTCTGTTTGCCCCCAAAAATGCAACGAGGCACTTTCGACAGGATCTCTGGCCGTTAGATCCTCGAAAGCGCCCCGATGCGCGCCACTTCGTCTGCCATGAGTTATTGCATCCCCCATGCCAAACCCCTGCCAATTGAAAATAAAAGGCTTATTGCGGTCCCAACCCCAATTTGCATGGTAGGAATTCCCTCTTACTGAAAAATTTTCCGAGTAAGTTCTTATGTCGGCCAAGAGGCGGTACTCGGCAGGCGTCCACATATTATCCAATTTGTAGGTGAAGAAGACGGCCCAGCATAAGGGCTGGTTCTACTTCAGGGCAAACATGGCATTGACGTGGGCGGTTACAGTAACGCTCTGGGGAGTGAATTCCGCGGTAGCCGGAGCCGTTTCAGCCATTCCTGCCCTGGCAGCCATGCCTTGCATACGCAATAAGGGCATAACCGACGGCTGGTTCACATCCACTGAGGCATACAGCAGCTCGCCCAGGGTACGGCCTCCGGCCGCAGCAACCGACCGGGCCTGGTTGCGGGCCTTCCTCAGGGCATCTTCTGCGGCTTTAGCCTTCGCCTGTTCAATATCTTCCAGGGTATAGCTCAGAGACTGGTTTTGCGTTTCTTCAATATTCGCAAGCTGCTCGGTAAGCACGCCGACTTTGGAAAAGTCCTTCAGTTTCAGCGTGACGCTGGTGACAACCTGGTAGGCGATGACCTTATGCTTGGGATTTTTCCAGTCGTAGATTGGCTGCACCGCATAGAACCCGATCTGGGCTTCTTTCGGGTCGATTCCATTCTTGCGCAGCACTCCCCTAACCTGTTCGGCGGCAGCGGCCACCTTATCGTAGGCTGCGCGCGGAGTATTTTGCTGGGACGAAATGTCCATGTGAATCACAGCCGTATCCGGCGAAGCTTCAAATTTTCCATCAGCCCCGGAGAAGATAGTGTTTGCCTGCGCCGTGGCGACCGGGGCGGTCTGGGGCCATGCCTGGATGGAAAAGAGCGCGAGGAGAATTGTAAGAACAGGTTTCATGCTTCGCCTCCCGGCAATAGTAACACCAGGATAGGCGGAAGTTCCGTAAGAGGAAACACGGAGAGCGCTGCCGGGATCGAAGCAGGCATTGACCGTTTGCTCTGAGCAATATAGGCTTACGTCCTGTAGTTATCCAAGCTGCGGGAGGAAATTCATGCGCAGAAGTACCGCTGTCTTGCTGTTATTGATACTGTCGCTAGGCTTCCAGCAAGCCGGCACCCGTCTGTGGGCGCAGGGCGCCAAAAGGCCGGCCCCGCCTGAACCTAAGTTCAAAGTGGGCGAGATGGCCCCTGATTTCACATTGCTGGATCAGAACCGCAAGCCGGTAAAGCTGAGTGATTTCCGCGGGAAGAAGAACGTGGCACTGGCCTTTATCGTCTTCGCCTTCACCGGTGGTTGAACGGCGGAAATGAAGGCTTACCAGGCGAATTTGGAAAAACTGGAAGCCGCAGACACCCAGGTCCTGGGTGTGAGCATGGATAGCACGTTCAGCAACGCTGCCTTCGCGCAGCAAATTGGCATCAAGTTCCCGCTGTTGAGTGATTGGGGCGGCGATGTCACCAAAGAATACGGAATCTATAATCCGGCCTACAAAGCTGCTCGCCGCGTTACCTTCCTGATCGATAAAGAAGGAAAGATCGTGGAGATGCAGAAGGACGGCGCCGCCATCGATCCTACGGCCGTCGTCACTTCCTGCCAGCGCAGGAAGCTGAAAAGCTAGTGGCCACCTCCACTGAAGTATCGACCCGCCGTGAAGTCTCTTCCCGGCGGGTCCTCCTTTTGCTGTCTCTGGCGGAACTGCTGGGCATGTCATTGTGGTTTACGGGCACCGCTGTGCTCCCGCAGATCACGGCGATGTGGCACTCCGGCCTCGAACTCGGTTCCTGGCTCACTATTTCTGTTCAGCTCGGCTTTGCTCTGGGCGCCATCATCTTTGCGCTGTTTAACATTTCAGACATCTTCAGCCCCATACTCGTATTTGTGGTTTCTGCCGTGGCAGCGGCCGCGGCCAACGCAGCTTTCGCCTGGACCGTTCAGGAGCCACTCATCGCGATCATTCTTCGCGGGCTCACGGGATTTTTCCTGGCCGGCGTCTACCCGGTGGGGATGAAAATCATGGCTGGCTGGTT
The DNA here is from genome assembly GCA_050258305.1 of Actinomycetota bacterium. GTDB lineage: Bacteria > Acidobacteriota > Terriglobia > Terriglobales > Acidobacteriaceae > Angelobacter. Next base: position 3,494 of record JBLMYN010000516.1, on the reverse strand, counting down.
CCAGCGCGGACGCGGTCTGGCTCTGGGCATCATGATTGGCGCGCTGACCGTAGGCTCCGCGGTGCCGCATGGGGTCAATTCCGTTGGTGGGATTGCCTGGCGCGGTGTTGTGCTGCTTGGCAGCGTACAAGCGCTGATTGGAGCATTGATTGTTGCGGTTGCTGTCCGTGAAGGGCCATTCGCAATGCCCAAATCGCAATTGAACGTGGGCCAGGTGCTGGAGATTGTTCGCAACCGCCCTCTGCGGCTCGCGAACTTTGGTTATCTTGGGCACATGTGGGAGCTCTACGGTTTCTGGGGCTGGATCGCCGTGATCTTTGCAACTTCAGCAGGTTGGCCGCGCAGCAAATATGAAATGGCCGCGGCGCTGGTAATCGCAATTGGCGCCGTAGGGTGCATCTGGGCCGGGGCGGTAAGTGACAAGCTGCAGGACAGGTCAGCCGCTGAGCGAGTGGCACAACGCGCGCGCGTGACGATGATCGCCATGGCCGCCAGTTCCGCATGCTGCATTGTTGCCGCCTTCGTGTTCCACAATCCCACGTTGCTCTTCTGGCTTTCACTCATCTGGGGCATCGCCGTGATTGCCGATTCCGCGCAGTTTTCCACCATCATCAGTGAAGTATCAGACAAGAGCTATGTGGGTACAGCTCTCACCTGCCAGGTTGCAGCCGGCTTTCTTTTGACTGCTTTCAGCATCCGGCTTCTGGCGCTCATTGCCGCTCATTATGGTTGGAGCTGGGCGCTGGCCAGCATGGCCATAGGCCCGCTGCTGGGAGTCTGGGCGATGAACGGGCTGCGTCGGATGTCCGGCGCGACGTCTTAAGGGTACCGGTGGCCGCGGAACAAAAGTTCTGATTAGCGGCTGCACAGCACGTAAGAACAGCATCCTAAGAACAGCATCCTGCATAAAAATTCTGCGACTTTGTTTCGGAAAATGTGTTAGAAACCTGCAGGTAGTCTGGATTGGGGGGCTGCTATGCGAACGGGGTTATTGTCACTTCTGGGCCTGTCCCTATGCTCGGCTTCCCTGGCTGCGGCCCAGGCGGGGAGCGCGGTTGATCTCCATGTGAACCAGCGCGAATTGCAGCGCTATCAATGGCAACTGCAACAGGACCGCAACCGCCTTGTCTTTGACCTGCGGCACCATGCATCAAAGGCGCAGATCCGCGAAGATCGAGCGCAAATCCGGCGCGACAAGGCCACACTCAAAACGATTCGTTCTGACATCCAGCGCGACCGCCAGTTGCGCCAGCGGCATCGGGCGTTATAGCTCCCCCGCATTCCCCTCCGGGCTCTCAAGAGGCACGCCGCTGAAAGCACTTTGAACAGATACGGACACACCGCAAGTCGCGTATCATGGTTCCGCGTCTCTCAACCCAATTCAAGCCGGAGATCCAGAAGCGTGAAAAAGCTGCGTTCTGCTGTGCTCAGCCTTGTATGCGCCGTGCTCCTCTGCCGTGGCATCAGCGTGGCGCAGCAACCTAAGGTGCCGCCTGCACATCCCGGTCCCACCGGTCAGCCGGCTCCCGAGGAACCAGGAGCGTCAGAAGCCCCGCACGAGATGACTCCGGCAGATGTGGAAGCATTTCTTGACGGCTTTGTACCCATGCAGCTTGAACGGGAGAACATTGCCGGAGCCGTGGTGCTGGTGGTGAAAGATGGCAAGGTTCTCTTTGCCCGGGGCTATGGATACAGTGACGTGGCGAAGAAAACGCCGGTTTCTGTGGATGCAACCCTCTTCCGCCCCGGGTCGATTTCCAAGCTTTTCACCTGGACTGCCGTAATGCAACTGGTGGAAGAAGGCAAACTCGACCTGGACCGCGATGTAAACGCTTATCTGGATTTCAAAATTCCACCCACGTTTCCAAAGCCGATCACGATGCGCGACCTGATGACGCATACGCCCGGCTTTGAAGAGCAAATCAAGGACCTGATCAACGCAGAAGGCATGCCCATGGCGACCCTGCGGCAGCACCTGGTCGCGCACATGCCCGAGCGGATCTTTCCCCCGGGAACCACGCCTGCGTATTCGAATTACGGAGCCGCGCTGGCGGGCTACATTGTGGAACGAGTCTCAGGCAAGCCCTTCAATCAATACATTGACGAGAACATTTTCAAACCGCTGCAGATGGAGCACTCCACCTTTGTCCAGCCACTGCCTGCAAACCTGAAGCCGCTCATGTCCAGCGGCTACACGGTGGGTACGGGCAAAGCCAAACCTTTTGAGATCGTTGAGGAAGCTCCCGCCGGCGCGCTTTCCGCCACGGCCGCCGACATGGCGCACTTCATCATCGCGCAACTGCAGGACGGAAAATACGGCGATACACGGATCCTGCATCCTGAGACGGCACAACGGATGCATTCAAGGCAGTTTGGATTGGTCCCGGCACTCAATGGAATGTGTCTCGGTTTCTATGAAGAGAGCCGCAACGGACATCGCATCATTGGCCACGGTGGTGACACGGTTTATTTTCACAGCGACCTGCACCTGGTGCTTGATGCCGGCGTTGGCTTCTTTGTCTCTTACAACAGTCGGGGCAAGGGCGAGATCAGCCCGCGTACCGCGTTATGGGACCATTTTCTTGACCGCTATTTTCCTTACAAGCCCCCGGAGGCGCCAAAGCTGGCCAGCGCGCAGGCGGATGCCCGACTCGTTGCCGGGCACTACATCTCCAGCCGGCGTTCAGAAACTAATTTCCTCAAAGTTACAAATGCTTTTGACCAGGCGAATGTGATGCCGGATAGCGACGGCACGATCAAGGTATCGCCCCTCAAAGACTTCAACGGGCAGTTGAAGAAGTGGCAGGAAGTGGGGCCGCTGCTTTATCGCGCCGTAAACGGCCAGGACATGCTGGCTTTTCGCCGCGATGATCATAACCGGCTTGAGGCGGTAGTAAGCTTTCCCGCCGTGGTCTACCAGCACGCCGCGTTCTTCAACAGCAGCAACTTTAGTACAGCGCTCCTCATAGGCTGCCTGTCCGTTATGGCGCTGACCCTGCTGTTCTGGCCCGCAGGGGCCATGATCCGCCGCCATTATCACTACAGGCTGGAACTGGAGCCCCGCACCATGCAGGGCCGGTTGTGGATTCGCCTGGTCTGCGCATTGAATATCATTTTTGTGCTAGGGATGCTCGCGGCCCTCTCCGGCGGCAACCCGGGTGATTTCAGTGAAAAGCTCGATTTGCGTATTCACGGAATGCAGGTGATAGGTGCGTTCGGCGCGACCGGGATCATTCTGGTGCTTATGGGCGCCTTGCGCTCATGGCGGGACCACAACGCGTGGTGGTGGGCCAAAGTCTGGAACCTGGTGATCCTTCTGGCCTGCGTGGGTTATGTCTGGTTCCTGATTTACTGGAACTTGCTTGACTTCAACCTGCACTACTGAACTAGCGGCCGATGGCGACAATCAATGTGATGTCGTCTCCCTGCTCGCCCGGGCTGAATTCCTGGACCAATCGGACGATCTCCTGCAACAGAGCGTCAGCAGAAAGATT
>JBLMYN010000515.1:0-9118 GCA_050258305.1 Actinomycetota bacterium | reverse complement strand
GAGCCTTCCATCGAGCAGGCCGTGGTGGTGCCGGCATTCAGCAAGAGCATGGTTGCGATGAAGGACAAATAGCTCTTAGCTGCTGGCTTGTAGCTTCCAGCCAGATCTGCCTCAGCTCGGTGTTAAAGCGCGACCTTAGTCGCGCGGTCAAACGGAATTCATTATGGGATGATCATGCGCGATCACCCGATTACCCGGTCACCCGATTTCTGCCTTGCTCCCCGCCAGTAAAGAATCAACCCAACTCCAATGAATCCGACGGTCGAGAGGACCAGCAAAGCGACAAACTTGAACTTGTTGGGCGCTTCACCCGGAGGCACTCCCGCCAGCACCATGGAGCCAGCGGTAATCAGAAAGCCCATCAGCCCCAGAACCCACGCCCCGGCTTTTCCGCCCGGAAGCAGAACGGCGCCGGGAGAGGCCCGGTCAGACCGATAGGCCAGCTTGATTACGGCCGCATACATGTACAAGAAGGGAATGAAGTAAAGAATCACTGACATGGAGACCAGGAACTGGTACGCGCCGATCACAGACTTGATGCCAAGCTGGGTCAGCACGAGTATGACTCCGGAGATTCCAGCCTGGATCAGAATGGAAATCCACGGAGTCTTCCATCGCGGATGAATCTTGCCGAAGAAAGCGGGCAGGTAGCGATCGATGCCGGCGACGAAGGGAATTCGCGCGACGCCGGCTACCGTGGCGCCTACTCCTCCGGCATTGCCCACGGTCACGAGCAGGGCCGCGATCACGCCGAACCAGCCGATCCCGAGCAGCGCAGAGCCGCCGCTGATCGCCTGAAACACGCCGTTCCGCACGTCCACTTTGCCGGCGGGCAACAGCCCAAGCAGGGCAATGGTGCCGACAATGTAGATGATGGCAATCAGAACCGCCGAAGAATAAATGGCGCGGGGAAAGGTCTTCCGTGGGTCGCGCACTTCTTCGCTCATGGAGCACACCAGCTCCATCCCGGTGAACGCGAAGGCAATGTTCGACCAGAAATTGACGGTGTCCCAGTCCCAGTGGGGCAGCACATCCTTTGCGGAAAAATGGGTCGCGCTTCCTGAATGTATAGCCAGATACCAGCCGATGCCCACCAGCATCATCAATGGGACATAAGTGGCCACGCCGCCGGCGTTTTGCAGCCACTTGCCGATGTCGAGACCTACGATGTTCAAAATTACGGCGACCGCCAGCAGGCTGAGCGAGGCCCATAAGAGATAGTGCTGATTGCTGGCCAGGTATCCCCATTTCGGCCCGCCGATGTAGACAGACATGGCCACGCTGGCGGTCAGCAGTCCGGGAAAGTAGAAGAAGGTGTAAATCCAGTAGGCCCAGCCGGCGACAAAGCCGTGGAAATCACCGAACGCCAGCTTGCTCCACACGTAAAGCCCGCCTTCGGCAGGGAAGCGCGTGGAAAGTTCAATGATGATCAGCGCAGTGGGCAGGAAGAACAGCACGGCCGCAAGGATCCAGAGGCTGATGGAAGAAGTGCCGTTGTGGCCGGCGGCGGCAATCCAGCGCGGACCCAGCACGGCGGCGATGTTGAACAGAAGCACGTCCCAGAAGCCCATGGCGCGGCGGAGTTGGGATTTTTGGTTGCCAGTCTCAGTTGTCATTGGTCGGTCATTTGTTCGCGGGCAGTTTGCTCCCCCGTTGTTTTCCGGAACTGCCGACGCGAGGGAAGGCTGCTTCATTTTATCCTGTCCCTCGCTTGCCCGCCCGCCCGTGATGGATTAGGTGAAACTCCTCTGATTCACTGTGCCGACGAATACCTGAATGGCCAGATATTACCGCTTACTAATTTGACTTCCCACTCTGGCCGCGTTTTACTTTTCTGTACCGCATCATCATGCAATTTGAAAGAAAAAAGGAGGCGCTCATGCGCCGGTTCCTCAGGATTTCTGCCCTTGTCTTAATCTCAGCAACGTTCCTTGCCAGCGCCATGGCGCAGGACATTGCCTCGTTTGAAAAGCGCACAACGGTAAAGGTGCTAAAGAACGGCTTGACCGTGATTGTCTGTGAACGTCCGGAAGCGCCGGTGTTTTCCTTTTACACTCTGGTAAACGCCGGTTCGGTGCAGGACCCGCAAGGCGAGTCAGGCCTGGCCCACATGTTCGAGCACATGGCCTTTAAAGGCTCGGACCGCATCGGCACCACGAACTATCCCAAAGAAAAAATCGCGCTCGAAAAAGTCGAGAAGGCATATGCGGCTTATGATCGCGAAGACCGCAAGGAGGTCGGGCGCGATCCCAAAAAGGTCGCCCAACTCAAGGCGGCGTTCGACAAGGCCGTTGCCGATGCCGACAAATACGTCATCAAGAACCGCTTTGGGGAAATCGTGGAAAGCCAGGGCGGGGTCGGCCTGAACGCCAGCACCAACATGGATAGCACGGATTATTTTTATTCTTTTCCGGCAAACCGGCTGGAGTTGTGGGCGTATGTGGAATCACAGAGGTTCCGGCATCCCGTGTTCCGCGAGTTTTACAAGGAGCGTGATGTGGTCCATGAAGAGCGGCGGCTGCGCGTGGACAGCAATCCCATTGGCCGCATGGTCGAACAGTTCCTGGCCACGGCTTATGTCGCCCATCCTTACCAGCGCTCCGGGGTGGGGTGGCCTTCAGAACTTGATCACCTTTCCGCCACCGAGGCGGAGAAGTTTTTCCACAAGTATTACGTTCCCTCGAACACCGTAATTGCCCTGGTGGGAGACATTACGCCGGCGCAGGTATTTCCTATCGTAGAGAAATACTTCGGGACGATTCCATCAGGCCCCAGGCCTGAGCCAATCACGACGGTTGAGCCAAAGCAGTTCGCCGAACGCGAGGTGATTCTCCACGACAATGCCCAGCCCATCTATCTGGAGGGCTATCACCGGCCGGACATCCATGATCCTGACGACGCGGTTTACGATGTGATTTCCGACCTGCTCTCTGATGGCCGCACCTCGCGGCTCTATCGCTCTCTGGTGCGTGACAAGAAAATAGCCGCCGTCGCCGCCGGCTTCAGCGGCTTTCCCGGAAACAAGTATCCGAACCTGTTTGCTTTCTTTGCCATACCGGTTCCACCGCATACTCCCGAGGAACTGGCAGACGCAATTCATGAAGAGATCAACCGCCTGAAGACGCAGGACGTGAGTGACGCAGAACTGGCCATGGTGAAGACCCGGGAGAAGGCAGACCTGATCCGCGGGCTCGATGATAACCAGGGCCTGGCGGAACAGCTTGCTTTTTACCAGACCAATTATGGCGACTGGCGTGAGCTTTTCCGCAGCGTGGACCGCATCAACAAGGTCACCAAGGAGGACATACGGCGGGTGGCCAACAAGGTCTTTGTTGAATCAAACCGCACCGTCGCCATGATTGAGAGTGCTCCGCCGAAGGCTTCCGGGTCAACGCCAGCCAGGGAGAACACGCATAAGCCGCAGGCACAGGAGACGCACTAATGACCGGAAGAAAACTTCAATACTCGCTTCTAAGCTTTGTGTTTTGGATGGCCGGAGTTGTGGCCGCTTTCCCGCAGGCATCCGCTCCCGCCAAAAGGACGATGGCTGCCGCGAAACAGAAATCTTCCGTTCAGACGAAGGTTGCGCCGCGCGCAAAGAAGGCTGTTCCGGAAGCGCAGCAGGTGGACCAGGCAGCCGCGGATATCAAGGCCATCAAGGAACCGCCGCTTCCGGCATTCCATCCTCAAATCCCCAAACGCATAGAGTTGTCGAACGGCATGGTGATCTTTCTGCAGGAAGACCATGAGCTGCCGTTGATCAGCGCCGTGGCATACATCAAGGGCGGGGCCAAGGAAGAACCCGCGGGGAAAGTCGGGCTGGTTTCAATCTATGGCAGCGCCTGGAGGACCGGCGGAACCAAAGACAAGACCGGCGACCAGCTCGACGACGCTCTGGAGGCCCGCGCGGCGAAGGTGGAGACCGGGGGCGGTACGAGTATCACGACCATCAGCCTGTCCTGCCTGAAACAGGACTTCGATTTCGTTTTCGGCGTGTTCAACGATGTGCTGCGCCATCCCGAGTTCCGCCAGGACAAGATTGAGCTGGCCAAGAACAGCCTGAAAACGTCGATCGCGCGGCGGAATGACGATCTGGGCGAGATCGCGGGCCGCGAGGCGGAAAAAATCGGCTATGGCGCGGACAGCCCCTATGCACGCGTGCCCGAGTATGCAACCGTGGCGGCGGTGACGCGCCAGGACCTCCTGGACTGGCATGCGAAGTACGTCCATCCGAACGATATCATTTTCGGCATCTCTGGCGATTTTGATTCGGCGGCCATGGAGAAAAAGCTGCGGGCCGCATTTGAAAGCTGGCCCAAAGGCGCTCCCTACCAGGATACGAAAGCTGTGATTGACCCTGCCAGGCCGGGAGTCTATTTCATCGCCAAGAATGACGTGAACCAGAGTGAAGTTCGCATGGTGGCCCCCGGAATTCGCCGTGACGATCCTGATTTTTACGCCGTAGAAGTGATGAATGAAATCTTCGGCGGCGGCTTTTCTTCACGCCTCTTTTCTGATCTGCGCACCAGAGAGGGCCTGGCCTATGCCGTGGGAGGAGGCGTGAGCGCGCCGTTCGATCATCGCGGGCTGGCGCTGCTGCAGATCGGCACCAAGAGCGGCACCACCGCCGCGGCCATTCAGGGCCTGTATGACGAGATCGACCGCATGCACACGCACCCGGTAACTCCGGTGGAACTGAAACGCGGCAAAGATGCCATCCTCAACTCGTTTGTTTTTGATTTTGATTCCAAGCAAAAGGTCATGCGCGAACGCATGACGTACGAACTGTACGGCTACCCGGCGGACTTCCTTGAGCGCTTCCAAAAAGGCGTGGAGAAAGTGACCGCGGCCGACGTAGACCGGGTGGCCAGGAAGTACCTGGTGAAGGACAAGTTCGCCGTGCTTGTGGTGGGCAAAGCAGCGGATTTCGACAAGCCGCTCGATAGCTTCGGCAAGGTCACGCCCGTGGACATCACCATCCCTGAACCCGGCTCTGCTTCTTCTTCCGCTGCTCCGGTTGTCTCCAACCCGCAAGGCAAGGCACTGCTCGCAAAGGTAATTGAAGCCGCAGGCGGCGAGGCCAGGCTGCAATCCATCAAAGCCCTTCGGCGCAAGGCCACCGTGGAATTGAAAGCCCAGGGCGTGAGCCTGGAGACCGACTCGATCATGCTCGCGCCTGATTCGATTCGCACGGAGGTTACAACACCGCAAGGACAGATGGTGGTGGTGGCTTCGCCGAAAGACAGCTTCATGTCTCTTGGGCCCATGGGAGTGCGCGCCATGCCGGAGTCACAGCACCGGCAGCACCTGAATGAGTTGCATCGCGAACTCTGGTTCGTCGCGCAGCACGCGGACGATCCCCAGTACACTTTCACTGCCGCAGGCACGGAGAAAATAGGCGGCGTGCAAGCCGCCATTCTGGATATCCGCGAGGGTTCACAGCAACTGCGCTGGTACGTCGATCCCGGGAGCGGCCACGTGTTGCGCGCGCAATTCCAGGGTAATTCGCCGCAGGGCCCGCAGACCGATGTTGTTGATCAGTCGGACTGGAAAACCGTGGACGGCGTAACCCTGCCCTTTCACGAGGAAGTGATGACCAACGGCAAGCCCGCTGCATCCATCACAGTCACTGACCTGGAACTCAATCCCACGGTGGATCCAAAACTGTTCGAAAAGCCCGCGGCTAAATAGCCGGTTTTCGAAACTGGAATGCAAAAGGCCTAAGCTCAATTCCGAATGAGCTTAGGCCTTCCGCTTTGAGGAGAGAGACAGAGCTTCCTACGCAAAATGCTTTCTGAGCCAGAGTCCCAGAGCTCCACAACCGAGACCAAGAACACCTAACAGAGGCAGCAGGGTCGAGTTGGCGGGCAGCAGGTTGCGCTGTTCCGTGCTGCCCGGCTGTGCGCCTGGCGGCTGGCTCAATTGCGGAGTGGTGGCGCCGGCCTGTGCGGGTATACCCGGTGAAGGCCGAAGCCCGGCTGAAAGCTGAGGAGCAGTGGCTGTTGCCTGGCCCTGGGGCTGTGCTGCCTGCGCGCTCTCGACTGCTGCAGGTGTTATGTTTACCCCGCGCAGGTTCATGGCACTGAGCCGTGCCGCATCAGCGTTTGTGTAGGTGCGGACATTCTGCGGGCGCTCTGCTTTGTATTTGGCGGCGACCTCACCCAGGCTCGCTACCATTGCGCTGCCCGGCGTGCCCGGGCTCGTCGCCGCGCCGGCATACGCGGCGCCCGCGTACTCAGACGGTCCCAGGTCATTGATCAGCCGTCCAGTCGTCGCAACAGTTTCGCCAGCGCCTTCGGTGGCAGGTTGCTCAGCGATTGTGGGCACGTTCTGACTGTAAACGGGATAGCTCTCCGACGCGCTGGGGATTACGGCCGTGGTCGGCGTGGTATTGCTGATGCCCGCGCGATCGGACAATGAAATTCCCGGCGTGGTGGGCGGGGCGCCGAACGCCACACTGGGCGTAGTTAGAATCGGGCCACCGCCCTGTCCTACCACGACTACGCTGCTTCCGGCAGGAAGCACCTGGCCGTTGGGGCCAATGGTTACGTATTGCGCGACTGATGTGATGGGGGCGGCTAAAAGCAAGGCGAGCAGAATCCTGGGTAACATGGGAAACTCCTAACACTACCTACAACTTTGACGAGTTGTGAGTCTCCACTGTTGCCACCTAGGCGCCGATAAACCTTGCGTACAGGCTTCGTGCCACCGCAGTGTCTGTGGTTCCTTTAATAATCGCTCTGCCGTCGGGAAAGAGGGTGAGTTCGAAGGGCTCCCGCCAGAACTTCAGCACAAAGTCATTGTGCTTCACTGTCCCATGGGGCTTAAGGCGCGAGCTCAATTCACTGAAGTCCACCGGCCGGTTGCGCTCGTGGATCTGGACCGAATTCCTGCCGCACATCGTAATCTGCGGGCGCCTTTCTCCGGCCAGGTGAACAAAGTCGTGCTGCTGGCATGTCTGGCAGCCGGAGCGCGGTTGCGCGGCGGCAACCTCCGCCTGCTCATTGCGCCACACGTCGAAGGAGAGCAGCGTCCGGCGCAGCTTGTCGCGGGCGCCAACCAGTAGTTTGATGGCTTCCGTGGCCTCGATGGAGCCCACCAGATTGACCGCACTGTTCAGGATTCCGGCGGTATCGCAGGTCTCCACCGTGCCTTCGGGCGGAGCGGGAAAAAGGCATGAGAGGCAGGCGGTTTCACCGGGGATCACGTTCATGGTGACGGCATAGGAGCCTACCGCCGCGGCGTAGATCCACGGCTTGCCTTCCTTTACGGCAAAGTCGTTGATCAGGTACCGGGTTTCAAAGTTGTCGGTTGCGTCCAGGATGAGATCGGCGGCACTGAGCAAGGCGGATGCATTTTCCGGGGTAAGGTCGGCCACCTCGCCTGTGACCTGGATCTCGGAATTGAAAGCGGCGATCTTGCGCGCGGCGGCAACCGCTTTGGGCAGAGACTCTGCGGCATCGGCTTCATCAAACAAAGTCTGGCGCTGCAGGTTGCTGGGTTCGACGTAATCGCGGTCGATGATTCGCATGGTTCCCACGCCCGCCCGGGCGAGCAATGACGCCACGCAGGTCCCGGTGGCTCCGCAACCCACCACCGCGATGCTGGAGTCCTTGAGCCGCTCCTGTCCGGCCGGGCCTATGCCCGGAAAAAGAACCTGGCGCGAATATCGGTCCGCGAATTCCATTGCGCTGTTTATTATAGGAGTCTGGCGGAAAGCAAGTGGCCAACGGGGAAGCTCTTCAGGCTTGTACCTTAGGGGAGTTCCCGCCGTGCAACAAAGGTATAAGCTACTGACATCAAAGTAGATAAAGAACGAAAAGTCCAAACAGGGGCGATTTTGCCGCATTTCCAACCACTATGCCTGGCATTCGTGTTGTGTCTTGCCGTTTGTGCTGCTCAGCAGCCGGCGACCAGCCCGTTGCCGCAAAAGTCGGCCCCGGCGCCCGCACAACCCCCTTCGCTACCGGATCAGGGACTCAACAGCCTGCAAGGGATGAAGGTTTCCTCCATCACAGTCAAGAGCGAATCAGTGGAACATCCCGAGTGGCTGGTCGAGACTCTGCCGCAGAAGGTCAATCAGCCGCTGGACAAATACAAGGTCCGTGAGTCCGTTCAAGCGCTTTATGACACCGGGAGGTTTGCCGAGATCCAGGTGGAGGCGGCCCGCACAGCGCCGCACGAGGTGGCGCTGACCTTCGCCGCGCGCGAGAATTACTTTATCGGGTCGATACGCTCCGAGGGATCCACGTCCCGTCCCACGGACAGCCAGCTTGTGAATGCCAGCAAGCTGGTCCTGGGCGAGTTGTTTACTGAAGAGAAAGTACGGGAAGGAATGGCCCACATGCAGCTCACGCTGCAGGAAAGCGGTTACTACAAGGCCACCATCTACCCTTTTTACCAGTGGGATCCGCCCAACCAGCAGGTCCAGGTGCTCTTTCAGGTGAATAAGAGGGATCTCGCGCGCATCGGCGCTATCCGGGTTACGGGTGATTCCGATCTCACGCTGGACGAGGTGAGACAGATCTCAGGCCTCCACCCCGGAGATCATGTGACGGCAGATCATCTCACCCGGGGGCTGCGGCGGCTGCGCAAGCATTTTCAATCAGAAAAGCGCCTGGAAGCCCAGGTGGTCATGAGCGAACGCAAATACCACCCGGAAAATAACACGCTGGATTACACCTTCGATATCAATCGCGGCCCCGTAGTGGACGTCAGAGTTGAAGGCGCGAAAGTATCCGGCGGAAAGATCAGAAAACTTGTCCCCGTGTACGAGGAAAACGCTGTGGACGATGATCTGCTGAACGAAGGCGCGCGCAACCTTCGCGACTATCTCCAGAACAAGGGTTATTTTGACGTAAAGGTCAGTTACACCCGCAAGCAGCAGCCCGGCAGCGACCGCCAGGACGTGGTTTACACCATCGACCGTGGCGAACGCCACAAATTTGTTGCGCTGGTGATTACCGGCAATCATTATTTCAGCCGCGAGGAGATCCGCGAGCGGATGGCGCTTCAGCCTGCGGGCGGACTATTGCTGTGGGGGACCTTCAGCCAGTCCCTGTTGAATGCCGACATTCAGGCGATTCAGACCCTCTATGCTAATAACGGCTTTCGCGAC
>JBLMYN010000514.1:0-2855 GCA_050258305.1 Actinomycetota bacterium | reverse complement strand
CTCGACGCATGCTTATTTTTCTGGTTGTGGGACCTCAATCACACTCTTGTGACCCTTTGCATCCACAGAGCGCACGCCGAAAATGACATCGTCCTTCGATTCCGGCATGTCGATGTTCGTGGCTGTGGTGCGCGTGACATTCTCCGGAGGAAAATCAGGGTCCGTGGTATTGCGCCAGAGCACCTCATAACCTGTTGCCCCAGGCGCGGCGCCCCATTCAAGCTTGGAATCGTTTTCCAGTTGTTTGGTCACCAGATGTGGCTGGATTGGCGGCGCGGGCGCAAGAGCCATGGATGCCAGAGTCGCCGCGTTCAGCCGGGCCACATTGGCGATGTAGCTGTAATCCAGGAACTTTGGCAGATCGCCATATTCGATTCCGTTCTCCGTCCGCGGATTCTCATGCTGGTGGTGGTAGTCTTCACGCCACTCGGTCAGGCGCACAGCAGCGTACCCCTTTGCGTTGAACGAAATGTGATCGCCGCCGCGCAGATAGCGGTCACGGCGGAAGATGAGCCTGGGCGTAAATTTGCCGAAGCCGGTGTATGTCCGGGCTACATCAACAACATAGCGCGCCAGTTCGCGGGAAGGCGAGTCGCTCTCTCCACCCGTGGCTTCGATGGCCCTTAACAGCTCCGGAGTTGCCGTGGCGGGAATGCCCTCAGAAAATACCCGCACCCAGTTCTTGTTCTGCAATTTGTCCCCCGGGGTTGTGTTGCCGCCGACAATGTCATTGTTCAGCACGGCCCTCACGCCCAGCCCGAGTTCGCTGACGCGCTTGGCAAAATGCTGGCTGCCAAGCAGGCCTTGTTCTTCGCCCGAAACGGTGAGAAACAAAATGGTGGCGGGAAATTTGTGTTTGCTCAGGACGCGCGCGCATTCCAGGGAAACTGCGGTTCCGCTGGCGTCATCATTGGCGCCGGGAGCCGGATCCGTGGCGTTCATCACGTCCTTGTTGCGGGAATCGTAGTGGCCGGAGACCACGTAAATCCTGTTCTTGAGCTCGGGGTCGGTTCCGCGCAGGATGGCATAAACATTCTGCACATTCGTGGGCCGCTTGAGGCGGGCGTTCGGTCCGGGAAGCAGGACGCGCTCGTCCGTTTTTACTTCCAGGCAACCGTTACAGTCATCGGAATAGCGCTGCATTTCCGATTTGATCCAGTTATAGGCCGCAACGACTCCCTGTTCAGAGGTGGTGGCGTCAGGGCTATTGATGGAAAGAGTGTTGCGAGTTCCAAAGCTTACAAGCTTTTCTATATCCTTCTGAATCTGCTGCTGTGAGATTTCGTGCATAATCTGCACCACCATTGGATCCTGGTAACCGGTGGAAGCGGATTTTTGCGTGCTTTTCCGGTGGTGCGCAGCCGACGCCGTCCTGTGCGATGTGTGGCGCCGTGCAGCCGGCGCCTTCTGGGCAACGGCGAGCGGGAGGTTGAGCATCTGTAGGCCAAAAAACAATGACAAGGTGACTTTCGTGGCATTACGTAAATGGAATATCAAAATTGAGACCTCATTCGGAGAACTTGACGATAATACTGAGAGATTCTAAATATAATCATAGGTGACTGCCACGGCTTTGTTACGGCTCCCCGGAGGACGAAATGGCGATTTGCCCGGAATGCGAAACCGATCTGGATTTGGACGAAGAAGAGCTCGAGGAAGGGGAAATTGTCTCCTGTCCTGAATGCGGTACGGACTTCGAAGTGATCACCAAGAGTCCGCTTGAGTTGAACCCGGTGGATGAATTCGAGGATGAAGACGAGGACGAGGACGTCGAAGAAGATGAGGACAGTGATTACTGAACATGGCCCGATGGTGGCCGTGCTTTTGCTCATCGCCCTCTTTCTTACGCCTGCAACGGCCCAAAATGATCTCCGGAAGCATTATGGCGTAATCTCCGGCACAGCTTACGGGCCGGATGACCGCCCCATGTACGGGGTCAGAGTCACGATCCATCGCGCGGGCAAAGGGCACCACAGTTGGGACCTTGTTTCCGACCACCGTGGCGAATTCGCCCAGCGAGTGCCTCCCGGCCCAGGTGAATATGTGATTCATGGCGAAGTGGAGGTCGCACCCATCGAAAAAGGCGTGCCCAACATGCATAAAAAAATGAAACTTAAGGATGAAACCACGGTTCACATTGATAACGAGGAAATCGAGGACGTCAGCCTCCACATGAAGGAGCAGCCGAAGCGCCCTTAAACCAACAACTTGGAGTTGCGCGTGCGAAAAAGAGCTCTTGCAGGGTTTGTCATTATTTTCATTGCCACGCTGGCCTTTGCGTTCCAGCGGGGTGATGGGGCTTTGCGCACGGTGAGCGGCCGTGTCGTAAACGGGCAAGACCAGCCCCTGCATAAGGCCGTTGTCCACCTGAAAAACACGCGCACCCTGGCCATCAAGACGTACATCACCGAGCCCGACGGGGGCTACCGCTTCACCGCCCTCTCACCCAATGTCGACTACGAGCTCTACGCCGAATACGAGGGCGCTCGCAGTGATACCAAAACCATGAGCGCCTTCAGCAACCGTAAGCAGGTAACCATCAACCTGAAGATTAAATCCGCAAGATAGCCGGCCATCACCACATTATCCAACCGCCAGCCACGGCCAAAAGTAAAAGGCCGCCCGAGTGGACGGCCCATAAGATTTTCTGCGGATTGTTGCTAGTCCTGGTCGTTTCCGGCTCGCTTCCAGTTGATGATGTCACCCAGCGTAGTGGTAGCGCTGGATGCCGGATGCTTGTACGATTCCACCTCAGCCCGGCTGGCTTCTTCGCCTACCGCACGCAGGCTCAAGCCGACCTTCTTTTCTTCCTGGTTCATCTTGATGATCTTAAAGTCGTGTTCCTGCCCGGAATC
>JBLMYN010000513.1:0-9260 GCA_050258305.1 Actinomycetota bacterium | reverse complement strand
ACCGGCTGTCCATGGTGGAGATTCAGGTGCCGCCCCTGCGGGAGCGCATGGAAGATCTGCCGTTGCTGACGCGGCATTTCATCGAGAAGTTTTCCAGCCAGTACGGCAAGGATCTGCGCGGTCTCACCCAGCGCGCGCAGATTCTGCTCAATCGCTATCGCTGGCCGGGCAATGTGCGCGAGCTCGAAAACGTGATGGGCCATGCCTGCATGATGGCGATGGGAGAAGTAATTGACGTCTCTGACCTGCCGCCGAATCTGCAGGCACAGGGGGAGCAGGCGCAGGTGCGGCCGCCGGCCGGATCGCCGGAAGCTCCGCAGCTTTCCACGGCGGATGGCAACTCCGGACTTTCTTTTGAGGAGCACGAAAAGCAGTTGCTGATGCAGGCGCTCGAGAAGGCAGGGGGGAACCAATCCAGGGCTGCGCGCGAGTTGCGCATCGGGCGCGATGCGCTTCGCTACAAAATGAAAAAATTCGGGCTGCTCTAAAACCGCGTCAGTGATCGGTGAGCAGATGGTTGACCTCTTCGCGCAACCTGGCCAGGGCGACGGGCTTGGCAATGTATCCGGTAAATCCGGCGGCCATCACTTTGTCCCGGTCTTCCGGCATGGCATTGGCGGTCACGGCGATCACCGGCAACTTGCCCAGTCGTGAGTCGCTGCGAATCTCCCGCAGTACCTCATAGCCGTTTTTCGCCGGCATCTGCAGGTCCATCAGCACCAGGTCGGGCACGCGCTCGCGTATTCTCACCAGCGCCTGCTCTCCGTCCTCGGCTTCAACAACCTCATAGCCCTGCTGTTCCAGGACGGTACGGAGGAGTTCGCGGCTGGTCGGCTTGTCTTCTACGATCAGGATCTGCTTCATTGGAGGATGTTTTGCGGGCGCCCTTAACTGGAAGCGCCCGACAATGGAAGCGTAAAGGTAAACTGGCTGCCTTCTCCGGGTTTGCTGCGGAGTGACATTCTGCCGCCGTGCAGTTCCACGAGTTTCCTTGTGATCGGCAGTCCCAGGCCCGTGCCTTCGCGCGTTCCTCTGGTGGTGCTTCCTACCTGGTAAAACTTTTCGAAAATCAGTTCCTGTTCCTCCGGAACAATTCCAATGCCCGTATCTCCTACGGTTACCTGCAGATGGTCATCATTGGCAAAGGACTCTACCCAGATGAGACCGCCTTCCGGAGTGAACTTGACTGCATTGCTCAAGAGATTATAGAGAATCTCTTTCACGCGCAAGCGGTCCGCGGTGAGCGTGCCCTGGAAGGTGTTGCGGTTTTCCAGCCGTATCTGTTTGCCGGCGGCCTGAGGATGGATCCCGCCCCAGACCTCCTCCAGGCATGAGGGAAACTCAAAAGTTGTCGGCTGGAGTTCGAGGCGGCCTGATTCGATCTTGCTGAGGTCGAGAATTTCATTGATCAGTTCGAGCAGGTGGCGGGAATCCTGGAGGATGTGCCCGATAAAGCGTTTTTGCTTGGGAGTGAGCGGCCCTTCCAATTCCTCATTCAGAAGCTCGGAAAATCCGATGATGGTGTGCAGCGGGGTGCGGAGTTCGTGGCTCATGCTGGCCAGAAACTCACTCTTCAGGCGATTTGCCTTTTCAATATCGCGGTTGCGCGCTTCAAGCTGCTGATTTTTGGCCGCCAGCTCAGAGGTGTACTGTTCCTGGATGGCCTTGAGACGGTTCTCGATTTCCTTGCGCGCGCTGATGTCGCGCACCACCGCGATCACCCGGAGTTCGCCGTCCACGCGGTTGGGACTCAGGCTGATTTCGACGGGGAAGAGCGAGCTGTCCTTTCGCTGCGCATGCAGTTGGAGCCCGCTGCCCATGGGACGGGTCGCCGGGTGCCCGGTGTAGGAATGGCGATGCTCGTGGTGGCGTCCGCGCATTGCGTCCGGCACCAGGGCTTCCACGTTCAGGCCCAGCAGTTCTTCACGGCTGTACCCGAACATCTTTTCGCCGGCGTTGTTGACCATGGCAATGCGACCTTCGCTGTCCACTTCAAGGATGGCGTCAGGAGCCGCCTCCAGCAGCTTCTGGAACCGCGACTCGGCGGGAAAGGCGGCCCTGGAAGGCACACTCTGATCGGCAGATTTGCTGCTTCCCGTGGTTTGCGGTTTGGCTAAGGATTTCTTTTGCCCAGGCACAAGTCTGCTCACTCTTATTTCCGCAGCTTCCAATCAGCTACTCGATTGCGGAATGCTCGTGGTTGTATGGAACTCTTCATCTTATCGTTTTTTGTCTGGGCTGCACATATGGTCGCGCGGCTCCCGCTCCCGCCTTCACGCCTTGTTGAAATTGATTGCAACGCGCATTAAAGAAGCGTCAAATGTAAAACGAGTATCTAAAGAAACTCAACGGGATAATCACAATTTTCTTACATTTTACTGTGATCTGTCTTGCATATGGTACTATCGTTAACAATGTAGTTTGAGGCAAGTAAGGAGATTGTGGCTGTGGCGGGTAGCCACGGATTCAGCGGTTAGGGCCCGGGTTTCCTAGAGTGGTATTGCGTTCCGATCCGAAGCGGGGCGCCATTTTAGGTGAGAAGGTAAGAGCTGGATGCGAATCCTGATTGCGGAAGATGATGCTCCGCTAGCGTCCTTTATCGCAAAAGCATTTTTAGCGGAAAACCACAATTGCGAAATTGCCGCTGACGGTGAAGAAGCCCTGAGCAAGGTGGGTACGGGGCAATTTGATCTCCTGATTCTGGACCTGAATCTGCCACGCCTCAGTGGGGCCGAGGTGCTTAAGAGGATTCGTTCGCAGGATCCCGAGATTCCGATCCTGATCTTGACGGCGACGGACAACATTCCCGAGCGGGTCGCGTGTCTCGACGCCGGCGCCGACGATTACCTGACCAAGCCTTTCTCCTTTTCCGAGTTGTCTGCCCGCGTCCGCGCCCTGGTGCGCCGCAACGCGCGCCCTGTTCCAACCTTTTTGCGCACCGCCGACGTGGAGCTGGATTGCGTGCTGCGGACAGTGCGCCGCTCGGGCGAGGAGATTGACCTCTCGCCCAGAGAGTTCAGCCTGCTTGAGTACTTCATGCGCAATGCGGGCCAGACTGTCTCCCGCAATGACATCATTGAGAACGTCTGGAAGCTTCCTGAGGGTACGCCGACCAACGTGGTGGATGTATATGTAAATTATCTGCGCAGAAAAATCGACGAGGGGCATGAGGTGAAGCTGATCAGGACCGTGCGGCGCATCGGCTACGAGTTTGGAGAGGGAAGCGCTGAAAGCGCAGAATAGCGACTCACACTGGAGAAGGAATTGCGCGGCGCTCGCGCTGGCCCTGTGGCTCAGACTCGGGAATGAGCCATCGTGTCCATCTTGAAATCGTAGCCAGGCTTGCGCAGTCCGGCAGCAAACTGGGCTGCCCGAACCACGTTTTCCATCAGGGCCGCCACCGTCACCGGGCCCACGCCTTTGGGAACCGGCGTAATGGCCGAGGCAATCTCTTTGACCCGCTCGAAATCAACATCTCCGTGCAGCTTGCCGTCGGCCCCTACGCGAGTGGCAACGTCAATGAGAACCGCTCCAGGTTTCACGATGTCGGCGGTAATCTGATAACGTTCGCTGCCCACTGAGGCGACTACGATATCGGCGGAACGCATGAAGGCGTCGTGGTCCGCTTTACGCGTGAAGCGATGCAGCCAGATTGCCGTGGCGTTGCACATTCTCCCGCCCAGCATGTGGTGAATCGGTTTGGCGGTGATGTCATTGCGTCCGACGATCACTGCCACGCGCCCTTCGGTTTCCACGCCATAAAAAGCCATGATGCGCCTCACGGCGAGCGCGGTGGCGGGCAGATGGAGCATGGCATCCGCCTGCGCGCGGTACAGTTCCGGCACTGTATTGCGGGAGATTCCGTCCACGTCCTGCTCCCCGCGAATGGCGTCAAATACGTCGAATTTGTTCAGCCCGTGCGGCGGCTCTTCAATATGTGCGGGCAGAGGAAGCTGAATAAGAATGCCATGAACTTCCGGATCGTCGCTGAGCCGCTGAACCTGCTCGCGCAGAGCTGCGGCCGTGATGGAATCGTCAAAGGTGTGCAGGTGCGCCGTCATCCCGAGACGCTGGCAGGATTCCATTTTCTTGCCCACGTACCGCTGGGAAGCTGCGCTGCGGCCCACGAGCACGACATCAAGCCGCGGGACAATGTTGTGCTCCGCACGCAGGTGCTTCACTTCAGCGCTTACCCACTGCTCAATCTGATCGGCAACCGGTTTGCCGTACATGATCTGGGCCATGCAGCCATTATAAAGGGGCGGCGCTGACCGGCCGGAAGAGAGCGAGGAGATAGCGGGAGCCGTTGCGTGCCAGAGGGCAAGACGGGTCTATTTCAGTTTTCGGGCTATGTCGCGGGTGATCATCTCAATCTCGAGGAAGGTGTCGTCATCAATGTTCAGGCCGGCAGCGCGCATCGCCGCGATGGGATCATGGCGGAAGAATCGCGCGTTCTCAGGAGAGCTGTTGATCCACTGTTGCAGCGAACCCTCAACGCTTTCAAGCTGTGAGATAAGCTTGTGGGGTTGCTCGACTTTTCTGCGACGGGCTGCGCCTTGCTTTGTTTTCTTCACTGGAAATGCCCCATACCGGATTTGTAAGTACCCCTTGCGCCGTCATCCAATTCTCATCTTAGACGAATTCCTCTCCTGGACGATTCGATTAGGAATGTACGCTTGTGGTTCGTGCAGGTTACAGAAGGGTGACACCGGATTCCCGCGCCTCCCGTGCCTGTTCGGCGAGAAAGTTTATCTGGCGGCTGATCCGCCGGACAGAGTGGAACGGAGTTGCTTATACCCGTCATAAATATTTTCGATTTCCCGGAATGGACGTTGCTGGATAGATTGTGATCAGCATTGGCGAAGTTGAATTTGTCAGAGCTTCCATTTCATGACGAAACCCCGGACCGCAACTTTCTTCATGTTTCTTTTGCTGGCCGTGCCGCTAGGCCTGAGCGCTCAGGGAGCGAGCAGCGGACCACCGCAGACCTCCTCCGTTTCCAATCAGTCTGATCAGAGCGAGCGGATTGCCCGTCTGGAACAGCAGGTGGCCGATTCCAGAATGTCCGCTGATAACGGCTGGGTCCTGCTGTGTTCCGCATTGGTGCTCCTGATGACGGGACCGGGCCTGGCGCTTTTTTACGGCGGGCTGGTGCGCAAAAAGAATGTCCTGGCCACGCTCATGCAGAGTTTCACCATGATGGCGTTGATCACCGTGGTGTGGGCGCTGGTGGGATACAGCTTTTCCTTTGCGGAAGGGAACAGCTTCATCGGCGGATTCCACCATCTCTTTTTGCACGGTGTCGGCGCACAGCCCGACGCCGCCTACGCCGCGACCATTCCCGCCGAATCGTACATGATCTATCAGCTCATGTTCGCAGTGATCACCCCGGCTTTAATTACTGGGGCGTTTGCGGAGCGGATGAAGTTCAGCGCGATGTGCGTGTTTCTGACTTTGTGGTCGATCGTGGTCTACTGCCCGATGGCGCACATGGTGTGGGGGAAAGGCGGTCTGCTCAACGCCTCGCTCGGCGGACGTTTCCCCACGCTCGACTTCGCCGGCGGCACGGTTGTCCACATTACTTCAGGCGTTTCCGCTCTGGTCTGCGCTTTGTATCTGGGTCGCCGCATCGGTTACCCCAAACAGCCGATTCCTCCGCACAGCGTGGTTCTCAGCTTCATTGGCGCTTGCCTGCTCTGGATTGGCTGGTTCGGCTTCAACGCCGGCAGCGCGCTGGCAGCGGGAAGCCTGGCCACGAGCGCCTTTGTCGCCACGCACTTTGGCGCGGCCGCCGCGGCCATTGGATGGTGCGCGGCAGAGTGGATTCGCAACGGCAAGCCCAGCGCTCTCGGTGCCATCTCCGGCGCGGTGGCAGGACTGGTCGCGATTACTCCAGCCGCCGGTTTCGTGGGGCCCATGTCTGCTCTGGCGATCGGCGCTATTGCCGGCGTTCTCTGCTACATCATGGTAGCCAACGTGAAAGCGCGTTTTGGCTACGATGACAGCCTGGACGCCTTCGGAGTGCATGGCGCGGGCGGGACCGCAGGCGCGCTGCTGACGGGCGTCTTCGCTTCCAGCGCCATCAATCCCATTTTTAAGGACGCCAACGGCAACACCCTGGCTTCAGGACTGATCGAAGGCAACGCGCATCAGCTTCTCAATCAGCTTGTGGGCGTCGCGATTGCGTGGGTCCTGGCGATTGTGGGTACGTTGATCATCCTGAAGCTGGTGGACGTCGTCATCGGGCTGCGCGTTCCCGAAGAACATGAAATCCAGGGACTCGATCTTACGCAGCACGGCGAGGAGGGCTATTACTTTGAAGTGTCCACCTGATGCGATCCGCAAAACAGCGCACAGTCCCGCGAAGGCGCGCGGCGTGAATCCTTCAAGTAACGCTTTCGCGCGGAAAGGCTCCAGTGACCGATGATCAAGGTTGAAGCGGTAATTCGCACATCAAAACTCGATGCCGTAAAAGACGCTCTGCACGAGATCGGAGTGGAAGGCATGACCGTGCTGGAGGTCCGCGGCCACGGACGCCAGAAGGGCCACACTGAGTTTTACCGCGGCCAGGAATACACCGTGGACCTGATTCCCAAGACCAAGCTCGAACTGGTGCTGGCGGATGCCCTGGCGGAAAAGGCCGTTCAGGCCATCATGAACGCGGCCCGCACCGGCAAGATCGGCGACGGTAAGATATTCCTTTCGCGCGTCGATGACGCCATTCGCATCCGCAATGAGGAACGCGGCGAAGGCGCGCTGTGAAAGCGCCCGCAGCCCTGAACTTGAAAACGCCCGCGGCCACAAACTTGGAATCGCCTGCGGTCTTGAACTAAAGAAGCCCTGATCCGGCCATGAGCACCGTTCCACTCACCGGCGAATTGCGTGAACTTTATCTGAGCGGTTTCGCCCAGATCCAGCAGGAGTTCGCCGCGCACGGTGACGGCCGTGCTGCCATCCTGCAAAGATCGCAACTGGTTGACCAGATTGTGCTGCGCTTGTGGGAGAAAATTCTCCTGCCGCACGCCGGGCCGGCCAAGCTGGCCATTGCCGCCATCGGCGGATACGGGCGCAGGTCACTGTTTCCGTTTTCTGACGTTGATCTTCTTTTTCTGCACGCCGACCGCGACGGCGAACAGTCCCTCAAAGATCCCATCAGAGCGTTCTCGCAGGAACTGTGGGATATTGGACTCAAGCTGAGCCCCGCCAGCCGCACGCTTGCCGAATGCGACCACTTCGATCCCAACAACGTCGAGTTCTCCATCTCCCTGCTTGACTGCCATTTTCTGGCCGGCGACCGCGAGCTCTACACGCGCCTGCATGACAAGGTGATTCCCGCCATGGTCATGCGGGAATCGCAACAACTGGTGCAGCGCCTGGTGGATGTTACGCGCAGCCGCCATGGCAAATATGGCAACACTCTTTTCCATCTGGAGCCGAATATCAAGGATGCGCCTGGGGGCCTGCGCGATTACAACTGCGCGGTGTGGCTGGCGCTGATCTCGGCCGTTGACAACCAGCATGCATGGCCCGATCCCGCCACCCTGTTGCCCGCGTCCATGCAGCGCCAGGCCGGAGCGGCGCTCGAATTTCTTTCCGCCGTGCGCTGCTTTCTTCACTTCCGCCACGGCCGCGATGACAACACGCTGAGCTGGGCGGCCCAGGACGAAGCCGCCGCGCAGAAAGTGGGCGCCGAATACGTTCGCGGCACTGAAACCGCCGCCATGCCCTCGGCTGAGTGGATGCGGCTTTATTTCAGCCATGCGCGCAGCGTGCATCGCATCTGCACTCAGCTTCTGGACGAAGTGCCGGCCGCATGGTCATCACTCTATCGCCAGTTCCAGAGCTGGCGCTCGCGCATCTCCAACGCGGATTTCTCCGTGGTGCACGGCATGGTTTTCCTGCAGCAGGCCGCTTCCGTGCAGGACCCGGAAGTTCTGTTGCGGCTGTTTCACTTTATCGCCCACCACGGGGTAAAGCTCAGCACCACTACGGAGCAGCGCATTGAACAGGTGCTGCCATCCATGGCGGCCACTCCGCCGCGCGGCGCGGAGCTCTGGATTTATCTGCAGGAAATCCTCCTGCAGCCGCACGCCGCCGACGCTCTGCGCGCCATGCACGCTCTGCGTTTTCTTACGCTCGCTCTGCCGGAACTTAAAGCAATAGATTCACTTGTGGTGCGCGACTTCTACCATCGCTTTACCGTTGACGAGCATTCGTTTGTGGCCATTGACAGCCTGCACCGGCTCAAGGATTCGCCCTCAGAGTGGGACCAGCGTTACGCGGAGCTGCTGGGCGAGCTGGAACAGCCTGACCTGCTTTATCTGGCTCTGCTGCTGCACGACGTGGGTAAAGGCGTGAGCGGAAGCGACCACATTGCCGCCGGCCTGGAGCTTGCGGAAAGGTCCCTGGAGCGGCTCGATCTTGAGCCCAAAGATCGCGAGACGGTGACTTTTCTCATCGCCAACCATCTGGCCATGTCGGCGGCCATGCGCCGCGACATCTTCGACCAGGAAACCGTGCGCGCCTTTGCCGAGACTGTGCAGTCGCCCGAGCGCCTGAAAATGCTCTGCCTCATGACTTACGCGGATATCAAGGCCGTGAATCCTGAGGCGCTCACGCCGTGGAAGGCGGAAAACATCTGGCAGCTCTACATTGAGACGGCCAACTATCTTAACCTGAGCATGGACCAGCGGCTGCACGGCGGCTCCGCGGAAGAGAACCAGGTGGTCAGCACGCTGGCCCCCGTGGCCGGACGGCGGCTTAAACCTTTTCTTGAAGGTTTCCCGCGCCGGTATCTGGCCACGTATTCCGCCAAAGACGTGCTCAATCACCTGGAGATGGCAGGCCGCCTCAAAGGCCAGCCGGTGCAGCTTGAGCTCGAGCGCGGGCGTCACTGGTTTGACCTCACTCTGGTGACCCAGGACCGTCCCATGCTGTTTGCGCGCATGACCGGCGTGCTCGCCGCCTGGGGGATGAGCATCGTCAAGGCCAATGCCTTTTCCAACGATGCCGGCGTGGTGGTGGACACATTTCATTTCATTGACCGGTTCCGCACCCTGGAGCTGAACCTGCCGGAGTGGGACCGCTTCAAGCGCAGCGTCGCGGATGTGCTCAACGGCCAGGCGGACCTGGAGAAGATGCTGCGTGACCGCATGCGTTCCTCGCCCGCCGGCGCCAGCAGGACGCGCATCCAGACGCGGATCGAATTCAATGAAACTGCTTCAGCCCGCTGCACCGTGCTGCAGGTAATTACGCAGGAC
>JBLMYN010000512.1:0-8528 GCA_050258305.1 Actinomycetota bacterium | reverse complement strand
CGCCCAGGATCTTTTCCTTGCGCCACAATACAACCCACATCCAGGCTTTCAGGTCCTCCGCTGCAATGATGTTGCGGACAATTTCAGGAAGCGCGGTCTGGCTTTCATGATCAATAATTTCCGCATGACCAAGCCGCAGTGATTCGACAAATTCCGCGGGCACGGAGAAAAACGCGCTGTCTGAGACAAGCGGGCTGCGGTGGCCGTAGGCGGCCTTTTTCACCAGTTGATTGTTCTGCTCTTCAAACAGGTAAACCGCGGCAGTATCCGTGGAAAGCAGCTCTACGATCTGCAGCATGCTGAGCTGCAGGATCTCATCGAGGTCGAACGACTGGTTGAAAGTAACCGCGATGTTGTTGAGGACGTAGAGTTCGCGGTTGCGGCGCCGGATTTCATCTTCGGCGTGCTTCATCTCCGTAACGTCCATCAAGACGCCCTGGTATCGCTCAATGCGGCCTGCAGGATCACGCGTGGCAAAACTGCTTTCGATCACCGAGACTCTCTCTCCGTCCTTGCGCCGCAACTGGTACTCAAAATTTCGCACGTAACCGTGTTGCGACATTTCGCTCAGGAACTTGCTGCGATCTTCCTGATCAACGTAGAGCGACTGGATCACATCCAGGCTCAGCACCTCCTCCTTGCCGGAGTAACCAAGCATGCGGACGAATGCCTCATTACAGTCCATAATTTTGCCTTCCGGGGTGGAAGCAAAAACACCTTCGTGCATGTGGTTGAAGAGGGAGGTGTAGCGCTCGTCGGCCGCTTTGGCCTGGGTAATATCTTTGATCACGTGGACCGCGCCTCCGCCGTTTCCTCCATCGGCGGTGTACCTGGAACTGGAAACCACGGAATAGCCACCGAAACACGGGTCCTCTTCACCCGAGCAATCCGCGTGAGAGCAATAAGGACATCCGGTCCAACTGATTCCCCCGCCCGGAAGGACCTGTTCGCAGGAATGGTCGATAACCTCAGCCGCGGTACGGTTCAGCCGCCTCATCACGGCTTCATTGGCGCGAAGGATACGATATTGGGAGTCGTGGACGAGAATGAAATCAGGGATGGAATCAAACGTACTCGCCCACTCGTTCTGGGATTGCGCAACCTGCTGGGCAAGCTTGCGATTCTCTGCGGCAAGGCCGAGCTGCCGCGCGGCGGCCTTGAGAAACTTCTTCTCACTTGCCATGTGCGCCCGGAAGTGAGCAATCCCCAGGGAAAAAATTCCAATGCGCGAGTGCTGTCTTCCCTCCACAGGGACGAGAATGACGTGGTGGATGCGGTCGTTTTTGAGCATCTCGCGCACTTCGGGCACGGCCTCCGAAGCGCGCATCACGTAAACCTCTCCTTCCCGGAGGGCGAGCCCGCTGATGCTCAGATTGACATCTATGGCATGGCCCTGGGTGGCAAAACCTGAGGAGAGCCCGCGCTGGGCGGCCAGGACCAGCTTGTCACCTTCCACAACCCGGAACCATGCAGCCCTGGCACGGCTGATTTGTGTCAGCTCCTCGAGGACTACGGTGATCGGGGGCTCCACATCGCGCGATTCGGAGATTTGGTTCGTGATGGTGTTCAGCACGTCAAGCCGCTGTATCTGCACGCGGGAATCATCCAGAACGATGACCATCATGCTGATGCCCAGCAGTAAGTCGATGAGGACCTGATGCCACGCGTCCGTTCCACCGCTTCTGTGGTGAAGTTGCGGCAGCAGCAGCATTACAGCCAGAAGCCAGCGGCCGAGATTGAGACGTCCCCAGGCGATACGCATCAGGTGCAGCGAGGCAAGCACCAGAACGATCCGCCAGGAAAGCTCTACAACCCAGGGAGAAACGAAACCAGATACTACGTTGCCGTAAACCAGTATCCCCAGGCCTAACGAGATCAGCAGAACAATCACCGCCGGCAGAATCAGCTTTTTCTGATCCACATAAAGAAAAACAGAGCACGCAAACAACCCCATGCCCGCGATAAAGGCGGCGAATGCGCAGAGAATCCAGAGCAGAGAGGCATTGTGGCCGACGTGCAGCCCCAGGAGGAAGCGCGAAACGGTGTACGCCGTCCAACCGGCGATCCAGAGCTGGAGATAGCGCTCCCGGAAGCTCCTGTAGAGCAGAATCGCGCCTGCAAGCAGAATCAGGAGCGTTGAGCCTTCCGCCAGGAAGGCGTATTGCAGCGCCAAGTCCATTTTCACCTGATGATTTGGGATTTCCGGCCAGCTTTGCCGACTCTTATATCATAAATTACCAACGGTACGTTCCATTTGTGCAATTGGTCATTGTATTTCCGGTAACGGTGGTTTAGATTTAAAATCCCCCCAGCACGAATTGAGCATTTTTCCCAATGGCTATTGAACGCATTCTGGTCGTGGATGACGAGGAACCGATCCGGGAGATCATCTCGTCCATGCTCAGCGCCGCCGGCTACAAGACCCGCCAGGCCTGCTCAGGAATGGAGGCCCTGGCCATCCTGAACGCCACCGGCGAATTTGAACTGATGCTCTCTGACCTCATGATGGCGGAAATGGACGGCATCGCGCTGCTGGAACGCTCGAAAGAGAAGTTCCCTGACATGCCGGTGATCATGGTAACCGCCGTTCACGATATATCCGTGGCTTTGGCCGCGATCCGTAACGGGGCTTACGACTATCTCCTTAAGCCGTTCGAACGCGAGCAGCTTCTGGCCATGGTTCGCCGAGCCCTGGAACATCGCCGTCTCAAACTGGAAAACCGGGCCTACCAGTCGAATCTCGAATCCCTGGTTGGCGCGCGCACCGAGCAGTTGCGGCAGGCCATGACGGACCTGGAGCGTTCTTACGACATCACGCTGGAAGCCCTGGGCGACGCCCTGGACCTGAAAGATGCGGAGACTGAGGGCCATTCCAAGCGCGTTACCGCATTCACAATCGCCATTGCCCGAGCCATGGGCCTTTCCGGAGAAAAGATCCGCGTGATCGCCCGAGGAGCATTCCTTCACGACATCGGCAAAATGGCCATACCGGACGCCATCCTGCGCAAGCCGGGCGCGCTCACTCCGGAAGAAACCGAAATCATGCGTGAGCACTGTTTCCGCGGGTATCAGATGCTTAAAAAAATACCGTTCCTCGCGGAAGCGGCTGAGATTGTTTACGCCCACCAGGAGCGTTTCGACGGTACCGGCTATCCGCGCGGCCTGAGCGGAAGCGATATTCCCCTGGGCGCCCGCATCTTCTCCGTGGCCGATACACTCGATGCCATCACCTCAGACCGTCCTTATCGCGCTGCCCAGCCCATCACCGTGGCCCGGGATGAAATTGAACGCTTCTGCGGCCGCCAGTTTGACCCCGAAGTGGTTCGCGTGTTCCAGGAGATGCCGGAAACCATATGGGACGATCTCCGCAAGGAGATCAACTCCCAGATTTACAAGTTCACTTACCCCATCAAGAGCATTCAGGTCCTTGCAAGCGCGTCGAAAATCACCTGAGCTCCACTCCTGTCGCTGCGCTCCAAGACCGCTCAAACAGTTACGTCCCAGGCTTACAGCCTCGGGCTCCTGTGGCACGCCGCTCGGCGCGCAAGCCGGGCCTCGCGGCTTCATTGCTTCATCGTCTGACAATGGATTGTGAGAGACGGGATTCCCGGCTCCCCGCTTGATGCAACACGCGCATCCAAGCTTCAGGGCATTTAGAATGTTTCAATTGCGAGGTGACGTATGCCGGTTCTGAGCGATAGCGAGGTAAAACAATCGTTGGGGAAGCTGCACGGTTGGCAGCAGAATGGGAAGGCGATCCAGCGTGTCTTTGAATTCCCTGACTTCAAAGCGGCCATGCAGTTCGTGAACAAGGTTGCCGAGGCCGCCGAGCAGGCGAACCATCATCCTGACATTGATATCCGCTATAACACAGTCACCATGGCGCTGGTCTCCCACGATTCAGGAGGCGTGACGGAAAGAGACGTCCGCATGGCGGAGAAGATCAGCCAGATCGCCGGCTAGTTCAGCCCTGCGGCTCTTCCAGCGCCTTGGAAAGGCCGTCAAGCGCCCGCTGGATGGTGTTCAACTGCTCGTCCACGAACTTGTTGAACTCTCCCAGCGGATCTCCGTGCTGCAGCAGTCGATCAAAAAAGTCACGCACCTGCCCTCGTCCACGCTCACTGGCAACGAGCAGGCCCAGGCCGCTTACGCCCAGCACCGCGATCGGTATCACCCAATTCTTCATCTCTCAAACCCTCAACCCAATCTCTTGAACCCTGCCAACTGAGTACTAAGATGCCTTAGAGTGCCCAAAAGTACAGTGGTTGTACAGTTACCAAAGTAATGTCCTTTCTCCCGCCGCAACCCCGGTGTGCGCTCCGGGTTATAAATCTCGACTGCAGGTGAGCAGCTATTCTGCGCCTGGCCGGCATCTCACCTGGCACGCAAATCAAAAATTCAGGTATTCCCATTTGAGGTGAAACCCCATGAAGCTTAAGTGGACGGCCTTTGTCTGCGCGGTTGTGCTGGCTCTGGCCATGGCTGCGGCAGCCCAGAACGACGCGAGCGGAACTTCTCAGTCACACGATAATCCTGCGCTCAAGACCCGTCCGCAAGTGCCTGCGGCTCAACCGGATACGGCTGTTTATACCCCGCCGGCAGACGCCACGCCGCCTGATGCCCTGCCCGAAGGCAAACGGTTCATTATCAAGCTCAAAGACACTCTGGATACAAGAAAACTCAGGGAAGGCAAACACTTTAAAGCTGAGCTGCGCGAAGATCTGGTCACGCCCAGCGGACTGGTCATCCCACGCGGGCGGTCCATCAAGGGCCACGTAGCGCGCTTTGAACGTGGCTACATGGGTGCGCGTGTGATGCTGGCCATGGATGAGATCGAGACCCGCCACGGATGGGTACCGCTGATCGCGACCGTGACCGGCGTTCCGGGCGATCCCTCCATCAGATCCACCGGAGACGAAGGCGAGCTCGCCAAAAAGGGACCGGACAAGAAGCGCATGATCGAAAATGCCGCGATCGGTGCGGCCGTGGGCGCTGTGAGCGGTTCCGTGATAGGCGGACATAAAGGCGCCGCCATTGGAGCGGCAGTGGGTGCGGGACTGGGTACCGGAGGCAGCCTGCTTTTTAAAGGAAGCGATCTGCGGCTCGACAAAGGAACCCAGCTTGAAGTCCGCCTGGAGCGCGATTTGACTGTGCCCCGGCACTAACTGGCGAATTGTCCTGTATCAGGGGGAGCTGCGGCTCCCCTTTGCTTTTGCTGCCCGCTGTTCCGACACAATGCCTTTACCGTCAGGAGCAGGTCTGTGGCGTTCAAGCTCCTGCAACTCAGGAAACAGAATGCATGCTTCTATGAAATGCTCCTGGCAGAGGCTCACACTGCGCTGCAACTCGCAACCATGGACGTGCAACCCGGATTGCGCAATGTCAATGCTTCTCACAGCCGGAATCCGGCACACAACGCAAGCGAGCTGTGAAACCTTTTCGCCGCCCATGCAACCTACAATTTTCTCGCCTTTAAGCAACCGCATAGGCGCAGTCTATATGTCGTAAGAAGACAAAGGTGTGAGGATTATCACAGGGGCTAAGCTTGCGGCCCACCGGGCTCGGAGCCGCCCGCAACCGCTTCATACGCAACGAGAGCAGCGAGAAAAAACCTGGCGTTGGTTCGGGCCGAAACCTCCTCTCATGTTGTCGATTGGGAGAGGCGCCGGAACCAGCCGCAAAACCGGCTCCGGCGAATTGACATATCGTGCGTCATCCCGAGCAAGCGTGTGAACAGGTCAGTTGCAATTCACATCCACGACCAGGGTAATGTTCTTGTAGCTTGGCAGCACCTTCACCGAAACCGTTTGCGGCCCGAAGATTGGCAACTGGGCGCCGTTCAAGAACACCTCGTCCACAATGCACCCGGCCTGGTTTTGGATGATGATCTGGTGGGTGCCGTTTTCAGGCGATTCGACGTGCGCCTCGTGGTTCACGTCCAGCGCCTGGTTGAAGTACGACCATTTGTGGTTGGAGGCGCCGTTGGTGTCGATCCAGGAAATGCCCAGGCCATCCATCAGCGCGCCGTTGTTGTTGGTATCGTGGAACCGCGTATCGATCTCGCGGATGTTCGATATCTTTACCTTGAAGTTGTCGGTCTTGCTGTCGTCCGGGACAAAGCCGTGGACATTGGAGTTGCAGTCCACGGAGGTAAGCGGGCATGTGTAATCGGCTACGGGAGTGGCCCAGACCTTGTATTCACCACCATGGTTGGGGGTGTCATTGAAGGGCATGAGCTGGACCGTCAGAGCGCCATGGTCCACATCCAGGCCGGTGTTGTGCGGGCTGGCACAGGTGGGATTGGTGGTGACCAGGGCGGTAATGATCCCCGCGGACACCTGGAACCGGCGGCACGCCGCAATGTCGGTTGAGAGCAGGGTCTTCCCCGGCGGATCGGTAACCTGGAAAACATAGACACCGTCAGGAAGCCCGGCCGCTCCCTGCGGTGCCCCGGGTCCGGGACCGCCGTCGAGATAGACGTCGGTCTTATTGGCGTAGATGTTGAAATTGACTTCGCTTCCGTTCGCGACCGTGGTGAAAATGGCTCCGGAAAGCTGGGCACTCGCGGGCAAAGCCAGAGACGTAATAGCCAGCGCCAGGACACCCAGCGCCAGCACAAACTTCTGCATCGATTCCTCCCTAGAGCTGCACTTGAGGTCAGGCTGTGTGGAACAGGGATACCGATCTGCAGCCCTGAGCAGGGAGTAAAGCACTCCCGGTTCCAAAGCGCTCGCAATGTGAGAGCCTTCGTTTTCACGCAGTTGTGAGTAACTGCAGAATGGAAGCAGACACAGCACTGAAAGCTATTGCGGCATCAAGCTGCAAGTCATTTCTCACCGAAGCCATGTCAGGCAGGTATGTCTGGAGGACCTGCTACGGGTCAATCTGCACTGCGCCAAAGCCCTTGCCGATGATATCAATGGGTGTAATCGCGGTGGATACGGCGTCAGTATTGGCATCGAAGAAGTCGATTTCCCCGCCCTCCACCACATAAACCACGCTGCGGCCGGAGATGGGCTGGATGGCGGTGACGTCAAAGTTCTGGCGGAAAGAAGACTCCACCGGGACGGTGACGGTGGGAGACGCGGGGCTGGTGATATTCGCGATGGTGAGGCAGCCGGCGCGGGTATTGTTGGGCTGAATCGGCCCCGGCGTGCAGCCCTGCGATCCGATGTAGAGCCGGTTATTGGCTGTGGGGACGATCAATGTCGTCAGGCCGTCAGTGATCTGCACTGGAGTGCCCGCCGGAGTGAGCGAGGCGGCGTCCACCACCTGCAGAAAGCCCGTGCCGGGTGAAACGGCTGCTGTGGGTGAAGTTGTACCTGCGACATAGAGGTTACCACCCTGCAGGAGACCAGCCGTGGCTGCCGGAACCGCCGCGCGGGATCCAATCACCGGCGCAGCCGCGTTGGTGAAGTCCACAAGGGCTATGCTCGGCGGAGTCGGCGCATTGGCAACGGTGCGGTCCGTGCCGCCACATCCTGAGCCGCAGTTGAGAATGAATGCCTGCGTTTCACTGGCATTAAAAACCGCCGTGAAAGGCTGGTCGCCAGGCGACATTTGGACGGGCGTAGCCTGGTGCGTGTTGACTACAGCCGCGGTATCAATCACAAAGAAGGCGTCCTGGAAAGGATTAGGCGGGTTCGGGCTCGGGGGATTCGGGTTCGGCGCAGGCAGGCCCTGCGGGTTATCACTGAACGCAAGGAGCAGAGTGCCATTGGGGCTGAGCACGAGCCGTCTCACGCTCGGGACGGGAACGCTGTTGGTGACAATTCCGGTGGCGGTATCGATGGACTGCACAAAGCCGTTGTTGCGCTCGGCCACCCAGACGGTCTTGCCATCCGGCGTAATGACGATGTCAGTCGGGGTATCCGCCACCAGCGGCGCGAAGGTGGTCGCCTCCGTGGCGTTGTCGAAGATGCTGACCTGGGGGCCGCTGGAGTCAATGATGGCGGTCTGTCCTCCGGCCGTGACCATTTTGGTGGGGCCACTGGCCGCAATGGACTTTGTCGAGGGCACGTCCTTCAGCGCGTCAATAATGACCACCACTCCTGACTGCTGGTTCGAGACCAGAACGCGCTTTTTGAGTCCCGTAGGCGGCGGTGTGTTGCTCGTAGTGGTGGAGGAGGAGGAAGAATAGTTGCACCCCGCCAGCAAGGCAGCCAGGCCCAAGATCAGGATTAACAGGACAGACTTCTTTCCGCTCATTCGTTATTAGACCCTAAGCCCCTTTTGATGAAATGGCGATTATAACAGAGCGACTGCACACCCCTCCGAGGAGAAGAACGCCCGTTTGACCGCGGCTTGCAGGATTTTTTCGTCCCTGTCTTTGCGCTAATGTGCGCCGATTGGCGGGTGCTTGTTTGGCCTTCATCGTCCGCTGCGGTATTCTGAATGAATAAACTCATGCCGGAAGATCTTCTATCCCGACTCAAGAAAGGGCCCGTCCTTTGCGACGGCGCCATGGGCACCCTGCTGTACGCAAAAGGTGTGTTCATCAACAAATGCTATGACGAACTGAACCTGAC